>DASXRW010000547.1:0-6660 GCA_036506355.1 Burkholderiales bacterium | reverse complement strand
TTTTAGCGCCCGCAGAGCGTAGATGGCCATCAATGCGCCGCCTGCGGGCATGGCGGCGTAGATCCACGACACCGGCATGCCCATCACCGCGGTGGTCTGGCTGGCACCGTGCCGCATCAGCATCCAGCCGAGCCATGCGATGGCGGTCGAGAAGGCGATGACGGTGATGGGCGTCAGTACCAGGACGAAGCGCCGCAACTGCGGCGGCAGCATCTCGACGAACACGTGCAGGCCGAAGTGCGCACCACGCCGCACCGCCACCGCGGCGCCGAGGAACACGAGCCACATGAACGCGGCGCGCGCCACCTCGTCGTACCAGACGAAGGTGCGCTCGAGCACGTAGCGCGAGAAGATCCCGGCGAGCAGATCCGCGCTGATCACCGCCAGGAGAGCGATGCAAAGGCCCTCCACGGCCCGGTCGAGCAACTTCACTTAGCGGCGGCGAGCACCTTGTCCAGCCAGTCCTTGCCGACCTTGGCGCCGATCTCCTGGTACACCGGCCCCATCATGTCGCGGAAGGGCTTGAGATCGGTGATCTCGTTCACCTGCACGCCGGCCTTGCGGATGGTGGCGAGATCGCCCGCCTCCATGTCGACCTCGGACTTCCGGTCGACCGCGCAGGCGTCCTTCGACGCCGCATCGACCGCCTTCTTCAGATCGGGCGCGAGCGCGTCGTACTTCTTCTTGTTCATGTACCAGGTCACCGGCTCGTAGGTGTGCTTGGTGAGCGAGTAGTACTTGCCGATCTCGTGGTACTTGTCGGAGACGATCGAGACCGCGGGCGCCTCCATCGCGTCGACCGTGCCCTGCTTGAGCGCGAGGAACACCTCGGTCCAGGGCATCGGCACCGGGTTCGCGCCGAGCGCCTTCATCATGCCGATGTACACCGGCGACTGCTGCACGCGGATGGTGATGCCCTTCATGTCCGCCGGCGTGCGGATCGGACGCTTGTTGGACATCACGTTGCGATAGCCCCAGCCGCCGCCGTAGCACAGTGTTTTGAGCCCTTTCGCCTCCATGCGCTTGGCCAGCTCCGCGCCGACGGGCCCATCCATCGCCTGCCACACCTGCTGCCGGCTCGGCCACAGGAACGGCAGCGACAGCGGCAGAAAGCCCGGCTCGAAGATGCCGCCGATCGGCGCCGCGCCCACCGGCCCGATGTCGACCGTGCCGAGCTGCGTCGCCTCGAGCTGCGCCGCCTCGCCCTTGGCGAGCTGGTTGTTGGTGTAGACCTCGGCCTTGATCTTGCCGCCGGATTTCGCGCCGAGCTGCTTGGCGAGCTCGGCGGCGGCGACGTTGCGCGGGTTGTCGCCGGCGTTCACCGTAGCGATCTTCAGCGTCGTTTGCTGCGCGGCGGCGGACGCGGCATAGGCGGCGAGCGCCGCCCACAGGATCTTGCGTTTCATGGTCCCCTCCTCTAAGGGTTGATGCGGGCAGTCTAATGCATGCCTAGCGGCGAAAGAACCAGGCGAGGAGCGTCAGCACGATCGAGATGACGAGGCAGGTCACGATCGGGAAGTAGAACCCGCCGCTCTCGCTCTCGATGCGGATGTCGCCCGGCAGCCGCCCCAGGCCGAGCTTTGCGATCCACGGCCAGGCGATCCCTAGGGCGAGGATGACGAGGCCGAGAATGATCAGCGCGCGCTGCATGTGCTAAAACCGAGCCTCATTCTCGCAAAGACAGGGACCATGGACGAGCTTCTCTACGAAGTGCGCGACGGCGTCGGCTACGTCACCTTCAACCGGCCGCAGGCGCGCAACGCGCTGACTTTCGCGATGTACGAGCGCCTCGCCGAGATTTGCAACGCTGCGCACAAGGACGGCGCGATCCGCGCCATCCTGATGACCGGCGCGGGCGACAAGGCATTTGCCGCGGGGACGGACATCTCGCAGTTCCGAACGTTTGATAAAGAACAGGACGCGCTCGACTACGAGGCGCGCATCGACCGCGTGATGAACGCGATCGAGAAATGCCGCGTGCCGACCATCGCCGCGATCCACGGCGCCTGCACCGGCGGCGGCGCGAGCATCGCCGCGTGCTGCGACCTGCGCATCGCCTCGCGCGCGATCAAGTACGGCTTCCCGGTCGCGCGCACGCTCGGCAACTGCCTGTCGATGGCGAGCTACTCCCGCCTGGTCTATCTCGTCGGGCCGGCGCTGGTGAAGGACATCGTGTTCCAGGCGCGCCTTATCGAAGGCGACGAAGCGCTGGCCAAGGGGCTGGTGAGCGAGCTGCTCGACGACCAGGCGGCGCTGATGAAGCGCGCCGAGGAGCTCACGCGGTTGGTGGCGAGCCACGCGCCGCTCACGCTGCAGGCGACCAAGGAGGCGCTGCTGCGCCTGCGGCCGACGGTCGCGCACGGCGAGGGCAACGACCTCGTGCTGATGTGCTATATGAGCCAGGACTTCCGCGAAGGCATGGACGCCTTCCTCAAAAAGCGCAAACCCGTCTGGAAGGGCAAGTAGCTGGCCCAGGAACCCAAGCCGCGCGACCCGATGTTCCTGATCATCGCCGGCGCGATCACCGCGCTCTTCCTGCCGTTCGCGCTCGCGTTCCCGCCGACTCTGCTCGAGAAGCTTGCGGCCATGGCGGCGCTCGTGCTGGTAGCGGCCGGCATTTCTGCGCTGGTCGTGAAGCTGCGCCGGAAGAAATAATTCCGTGCTGCGCTTTCTTGCCCGCGTTCTCACCGAGCCCGTGATGGGCTTCCTCGCGCTCGCCGCGCTGAGCGCGGGGATCGCGCCGATGCTGTTCCCGGTGCCGGCAGGGCTCGCGCGCGCGATCGCCATCGCCGAGTGGGCGATCATCGGCGCGTTCGCCGCGGAGTACCTGGTGCATCTCGCGCTCGCGCACGACCGGCGCCGCTACGTGCTCGATCCCTGGCGCGTGGTCGACGCCGTCATCGTCATCGCGCCGCTCGTCTCGCTCCTGCCCTGGGCGCCGGGCTTCCTGCGCTCCTCGCCCGCGCTGCGGGTGCTGCGCCTCGCGCGCGTGATCCTCTTCGGCGCCCGCGCGCGCCACGGGCTGAAGCGCACGTCGGCCGAGGCGAAGGGCGAGGCGATCGTCGGTCCGCCCTGCGTCAGCGCGCTCTCGCCGCGGAGCACGAGCCCGGTCGAGAGCGACTGGACGAAGCTCGTGCAGTGGGCGGGCGCGCCCGATACCGCGTGGCTGCACGCCGCGAATCTCGATGCCGCGTACATCAAGGAGATCGCCGCGCTCGTCGAGCTGCCCGACGTGATGGTCGACGCGGCGCTGCGCGAGACGAGCTATCCGCGCCTCGAGTCGAGCAAGCGCTGGTGCGCCTTCGCGCTGTCGCTCCCCGGCACGGCCGAGCGGCCGCGCAGCCCGATGCTCCTCCTGCTGGCGAAAGACCACCTGCTCTCGCTCTCGCTGCATCCGGTCCAGCTGCAGCGCATGCCGGGCTTCGAGGCGCTGCCGTGGGGCACGCGCTGCGCGCTGCACGCCATCGGCTGCGTGCTCGAGCACAACGAGTCGCTCGTCGGCCGCATGGAGCACGAGCTGCGCGCGCTCGAAGGGCTCGCCGCCGACCAGTCGCCCGAGAGTTTTTTCGAAACCGTCTTCCGTCTGAAGCGCAGCATCACGCTCGCCAAGGGAGATCTCTGGCGCCTGCGCAATCTCCTCGGCATGCTCGCCGACGGCCGGCGCGACTTCCCGGGCCTCGGCCGCGAGCGCGACTTCCTGAAGGGATTCTCCGAGCAGGCCGACTACCTGCACGAGACGGTCGAAAAGGCGCACGAGCAGCTCCTCACGCTCCTCGACCTGCACCTCAACATCGCCTCCTACGGCGTGAACCGCTTCATGCGCCTGCTCGCGGTGGTGTCGAGCCTCGCGCTCATCCCGACGATCGTCGGCGGGCTCCTCGGCATGAACCTCCTCGGCAACCCGTGGCCGGCGACGCTCGCGCAGGTGGCCTTCGGCACGTTCATCCTGATGCTTTGCGTGCTCTACGCCTTCCTGGCGAAAGGCTGGCTGCGCTAAGCAGTCACTCGTGCGTCTGCGGGGGCAGCGGCGGGTTGCTCGTCTCCTGGGCGCTCGTGGCCGCCTGCCGGTTGAATACCGGGATCAGGTTCGCGAGCAGCGCCAAGACGACGGCGAGAGGGAAAGACAACCTCATACAGTCTCCTATGCCCGTATAGGAGCAAGCCCCAGTCCCGGCTGCGTAGGCTGTCCAGACTTCGTCGAGTAGCGGAACACTGACACGCAAGAGTATTTCGTCGTCGGGAATAAACCGACGTCCATGCCGGTCTTGCACCGTGAACCCTCTGAAAGGAGATTCACATGCAGGGCATCGAACGCCGGCAGTTCCTCAAGATCGCCGGCCTCGGCGGCGTGGTGTTCGCCTCGGGTCTCGCGCGCGGCGCGGACGGATATACGAGCGCGCAGGACGAGTTCTTCTTCGTCCAGCTCTCGGACACGCACTGGGGCTTCCAGGGCGCGCCCAATCCCGATGCGGCGGGCACGCTGCCCAAGGCGATCGCGGCGGTCAACGCGCTCGACCCGCAGCCCGACTTCATCGTCTTCACCGGCGATCTCACCCACACCACCGACGATCCGGCGGAGCGTCGGCGGCGCCTTGCGCAATTCAAAGGCATGGTCGCGCAGCTCAAGGTGCCATTGCGCTTCATGCCCGGCGAGCACGACGCCTCGCTCGACTCGGGCGCCGCGTACCAGGAGTTCTTCGGCCCAACGCACTACAGCTTCGATCACAAGGGCGTGCACTTCATCGCGCTCGACAACGTCTCGGATCCGGCGGCGAAGATCGGCGACGAGCAGCTCGGCTGGTTGAAGAGCGATCTCGGCAAACAAAAGGCCGACGCGCGCATCGTCGTGCTCACGCACCGGCCGCTCTTCCCGCTCTACCCACAGTGGGACTGGGCGACGCGCGACGGCGACAAGGCGATCGAGCTCCTCATGCCGTACCGCAATGTCACGGTGTTCTACGGCCACATCCACCAGGAGCACCACTTCAAGACCGCGCACATCGAGCACCACGCCGCGCGCTCGCTCATCTTTCCGCTGCCCGCGCCCGCCTCGGTGCCCAAGCGCGTGCCCGTGGCCTGGGATCCGGCGCAGCCGTACCGCGGTCTCGGTTTCCGCCGCATCGAAGCCGAGCCGAATGAATACAAGCTCACCGAGTTCCCGGTCGTCGGCAAGGCATGAAGCGCCGGCTGTTTCTCCTGCTTCCGTTGGTGGGAGCGGCGTGGGCGCAGTCCGAGCCGCGCGTGATCGCCATCAGCGCGCGAAAGTTCGAGTTCACCCCCGGCGAGGTGGAGCTCAAGCTCGGCGAGCCGGTGCTCTTCGAGTTCACCACCGAGGATGTGCACATGGGATTCGACGCGCCGGAGCTCAATCTCCACGCCGACATCCTGCCCGGCAGGGTGGCGCGCCTGCCGTTCACGCCGGGCAAGACCGGCAGCTACGAGTTCGTGTGCGATGTCTTCTGCGGCTCGGGTCACGAGGAGATGAGCGGCGTGATAAAAGTGAGCGGGTGAGCAGCCGCGCGCGCTTCGAAGAGCAGGTGCTGCCGCACCTCGATGCGGCGTACAACCTCGCGCGCTGGCTGACGCGCAACGACCACGATGCCGAGGACGTGCTGCAGGACGCGCTGCTGCGCGCCTACCGCTTCTTCGATGGCCTGCGCGGCGACGCGCGCCCGTGGCTGCTCGCGATCGTGCGCAACGCCTGCTGGAGCTGGCTGCAGGCCAACCGCCCGGCGGAGCTTGCCGTGATCGACGAGCCCGAGGCCGACACGCCCGGGCCCGAGGCGATCCTCGCGCGCGAGCTCGACCGGCGCGCGCTCAACGAGGCGATCGCGGCGCTGCCGGTGCCGTTTCGCGAGGCGCTGGTGCTGCGCGAGCTGGAAGATCTTTCCTACAAGGACATCGCGCGCATCGCCGGCGTGCCGATCGGCACCGTGATGTCGCGCCTGGCGCGCGCGCGGCGCCTGCTGATGGAAACATTGAGGCCGGCGGCCTCGGCGCCGCGGCTGCGAGTCCACAAATGAGAGACGACAAAGCGCTGCATGCCTACCTCGACGGCGAGCTCGACGCCGCCGCGAGCCTCGAGCTCGAGCGCGCGATGGCCGAGAACCCGGCGCTGCGCGCCTCCTGCGAGCGCCTGCGCGAGCTCTCGGCCGCCGTGCGCGAGAAGGCCGACTACCACGCGGCGCCGGCCCGGTTCAAGAAAGCCAGCGCAGCGAAGCGACCGTGGCTCATGCTCGCGCCCGCCTTCGCGTTCGTGCTCCTGATCGGCGTCGGCATCGGCACCTTCATCGCCCAGCCGCGCGACGACGATGCGCTCGGCGCCGATGTCGTCGCGAGCCACGTGCGCGCGACGCTCGCCGGCCGCCTGGTCGATGTCCCTTCCTCGGACCAGCACACCGTGAAACCCTGGCTCAGCGCGCGGCTGCCGTTCTCGCCGCCGGTCGTCGACCTGTCGCAGGACGGCTATGCGCTCGTCGGCGCACGGCTCGACTACGTCGCCGGGCAGAGCGTCGCCGCGCTCGTCTACAAGCGCCGCGAGCACGTGATCGATGTCTTCGTCTCCCCCGGCGCCCGCGAAGCCGCGCCGTCCGCCTACACGCGCGACGGCTTCAACGTCGCGCGCTTCGCCCGCGGCGGCATGCGCTACTGGATCGTCTC
>DASXRW010000546.1:0-2858 GCA_036506355.1 Burkholderiales bacterium | reverse complement strand
TCGTCGACCTTCTCGCGCCGAAGACAGACACTCCGAGGCCCAAGGCCGACTACGCGGCGGTGCTGCTGCAGTTCGCCGTATTCGGCGCTTACACGGCAGTCCTGCCCGGCCTCGGTTTTCGCATCGCCACGCTCACCTACGTGGCGGCGGCCAATGCGCTGATGGCGCCGCCGCGCAGCGCGCGGCAGTGGGCGCGCGTCGCCGCGATCGCGCTCGGCGCGACGGCGGTGACCTACTACGTCTTCGAGCATTACCTGCACGTGCTGCTGCCGCGCGGCCGCTGGACCGATTTCTAGCCGATGTACGAGCTTCTCGGCGCGGCGCTCGTCAATATCGCGCATCTCAAATACCTGGTGCCGCTCATCGCCGGCACGCTCGCCGGGGTGATCGGCGGGGCGCTGCCGGGCGTGACGATCACCATGACGATCATCGTCGTGCTGCCGTTTACCTTCGCGCTCGACCCGCTGCAAGGGCTCGCCGCCATGACCGGCGTCTACGTCGGCGGCTCGGCCGGCGGGCTGGTCACCGCCGTGCTCCTCGGCATCCCCGGAACGCCCTCGGCCATCGCCACCACGTTCGACGGCCATCCGATGGCGCGCAAGGGCGAACCGGGCCGCGCCATCTGGCTCGGCGTCTGGGCCTCCTTCTGCGGCGGCCTGCTCGGCGGCGTGTTCCTGATCGGCGCGACCGAACCGCTCGCCAGGATCGCGCTCGAGTTCGGGCCGTGGGAATTCTTCTCGCTGTTCGTGCTCGCGCTGTCGATGGTCGCCGGCCTCGTCGAAGCGTCGCTGCTCAAGGGCCTCATCGCCGGCGCCCTCGGACTCATCGTCACCGTGCTCGGCGCCGATCCGGTGATGGGCCAGGAGCGCCTCACGCTCGGCATTCCATTCCTGCGCGGCGGGGTGGATTTCCTGCCCGTGCTGATCGGCGTGTTCGCCTTCGCGCAGATCATGGGCGAGATCGAGCGCACCGGAAGCGCGGCGCAAACCTCCGGAGCACTCGAACGCGGCGCGACCCTCAGGGTGTCGCACCTCAAAGTCCTGTGGGAGATCCTCTCGCGGCCGTTCCAGCTGCTCTGGTTCGCGTTCGTCGGGGTGCTGATCGGGGTGCTGCCCGCCATCGGCGGCAGCGCGGCCAGCATGATGGCCTACGACCAGGCGAAGAAGATTTCGCGCCACCCCGAGCGCTTCGGCACCGGCACGCCCGAGGGCATCATCGCCTCGGAGTCGTCGAACAATGCGAACGTCGGCGGCTCGCTCGTGACCATCATGGCCTTCGGCATCCCGGGCGATGCCGTCACCGCGGTGATGCTCGGTGCGCTGACCATTCACGGCATCCAGTCGGGGCCGCTGTTCATCTCCCAGAACCCGCAGCTCGCCTACGGCATCTTCGCCGCGTACCTGCTCGCGCACCCCATCATGGTGCTGATCCTTGCCCTGAGCGCGCGCTGGATGTTGCGGGTCGTCACGGTGCCCAAGGCGGCGCTCTTTCCGATCGTGCTTGTGCTGTGCGTGATCGGCGCCTATGCGCTCAACAACACGATGTCCAACGTGCACGTGCTGCTGGCGTTCGGCGTGCTCGGCTACGCGATGGTGAAGTTCGGCTTTCCGCTCGCGCCGTTCATCCTCGGGGTCATTCTCGGCGACCAGATCGAAATCAACCTGGTGCGCTCCGTGATGACGGATGCCAATCCCTGGCTCTTCATCACCCGGCCGATCTCGGGCGGACTGCTCGCCGCATCGGTGGCTTCGATCGCGTTCGCGCTGTGGCAGCGGCGGCGCCTGCAAAAAAAAGGCGCCGTCCCGGAGGACGGCGCCGATTTCTAGCGACTCGTCTTTTAGTTCGCGAGCCTGGCGAGGTGAATCAGGTCGTCGATCGAGGGCGCCTCGGCCATCGTGACGCGCTCGGCCTGCTTGCCGTGCACCACGATCAGCAGCCCCTTGCTCTGCGGGTTGGTGCCGCGGCCGCGCAGGTCGGTCCAGCGGCCGCCGATGCGCTTGCCGTTCAGGTCGCGCAGCACGCTGCCGCCGCGCACGCGCTCTTCGTAGCCGACGATCTCGCCGCGCTCGCCGATGCGCGGCACGAAGAGGGCGATCTGCGCCAGCTCTTCGCCGGTCCGGCTGTCACGCATCATGTCCTTGTAGCCGACGACGTGGCCCTGGGCGTTCTTCAGGTCTTCGCGCGCCACCGACTTGGTCTCGATCATCGAGCAGCCGCCGGCCGCGAGGCCGAGGGCGAGAATGAGTGCTGTCCTTTTAATCGCTTTCATATTTCTACTTTCTTGGTCTTCTCCGGGCCTCCCACGAGGCCAGCGGTGCCGCGACTGTACGCCCGACCACTATCGGACGCAAAGGCAATAGGCCAGCTTCTTATCCGTTGCCTACTATTTCCCAGCTAACGGCCTGAGCGGCAAAGGATTGTCGCAGTGCGGAAAACGTGCACTGCGACCAGCCGACGAACGGCCGCCGCCGGGGTCACCTGCGGTTCCGGCGGGCTTCGATCGCCTCGATTTCGTCCATGACACGGTTCATCCGGGCGATCACGGCCTGGTAGGGCGCCGGGCTCGCGAGGTCGACCCCGGCGGCTTTCACCAGCTCGTAGGGGTAGTCAGAGCCGCCCGCGCTGATCAGCTTGAAATAGCGCTCGCGCGCGCCGGGCTCGCCCTTCAGCACCGCGTCGGCAAGGAGCGCGCTCGCCGCGATCGAGGTCGCGTACTGGAAAACGTAGAACGTGTAATAGAAGTGCGGGATGTAGGCCCATTCGACGGTGTAGAGGTCGTCGATCTTCACCACGCCTTCGCGCTCGCCGTGGTAGCGGCGCAGGATCTCGCCGTACATCTCGCTTAGCCGCTTGCCGCT
>DASXRW010000545.1:0-4579 GCA_036506355.1 Burkholderiales bacterium | reverse complement strand
AAAACATCTCTTCATTCGTTCTCCACGATCTCGCAGCGCACGCGCGTCATCGCGACCGCGATGCTGTACATCCAGAACGCGAGCGCCATCAGGAGCATCCCGGTCAGCATGGTGGTGGCCATGCTCGGCGCCTGGGTGAAGCTGACCGACGCGCCCTGGTGCAGCGTGTTCCACCACTTCACCGAGTAATAGATGATCGGCACGTTGACGACGCCGACGATGGCGAGGAGCGCGCCCGCGCGGTCGGCGCGGCGCCGATCGTCGATCGCGGCCTGCAGCGCCATGAAGCCGAAGTAGAGGAAGAGCAGGATCAGCTCGGAGGTGAGGCGCGCATCCCACACCCACCAGGTGCCCCAGGTCGGCTTGCCCCAGAGCGAGCCGGTCCAGAGCGCGATGAAGGTGAAGAGCGCGCCGGTCGGCGCGAGCGCGCGCGCCATCATGGCCGAGAGCCGCGTGTTCATGGAAAAGCCGAGCGCGGCCCAGAACGCCATCACCACGTAGATGAACATGGACATCCACGCCGCCGGCACGTGGATGAAGATGATGCGGTAGACCTCGCCCTGCTGCGCGTCGGTGGGCGCGACGAAGAAGCCGACGTATAGGCCGCCGATGGCGAAGACAATCGCGAGCACGGCGCAGATGCGCGCGATCCTGCCCGCCAGCGGGAAGAACGTCTGCGGCGAGGCGTACCAGAACCAGTGGATGGTGCGAGCGGTCATTCCAAAGAGATCCTCAGCGCGGCGGCCGTCGCCCACGGTGCGAACGCCGCGGCGACCATCAGCATGGCCCCGAGCAGCAGCAATTGTCCTTCGCCAGAAAGCCCGGCGGCCGCCATCTCGACGCTTCCTGCGCCGAGGATCAGCACCGGCACATACAAGGGAAGCACCAGGAGCGAGAGCAGAACTCCGCCGCCGCGCAGGCCGAGCGTCAGCGCCGCGCCGATCGCGCCGATGATGCTGAGCACCGGCGTGCCGAGGAGCAATGATAAGGCCAGCACGCCGTAGAGCCCGGCCGCGACATCGTATTGAACCGCGATGAGCGGCGCGATCAGCACCAGCGGCAGGCCGGACACGAGCCAGTGCGCAACCGTCTTGGCGGCCACCACCACGCCGAGCGGCGCGCCGCCGAGCACGAGCTGCTCGAGCGTGCCGTCGGCATAGTCGCCGGCGAAGAGCCGCGCGAGCGAGAGCATCGACGATAGGAGCGCCGCGACCCAGATCACGCCCGGCGCGATCGCGCGCAGCAGGTTCGGCTCGGCGCCGATGCCCAGCGGAAAGAGGCTCGCGACGATCACGAAGAAGAGCAGCGCCGTGGCGACGTCGCTGCGCCGGCGCAGCGCGAGCAGCAGATCGCGCCGCACGATGGTTTTTGCTGCCGCAAAGATCAAAGCTGAACCACGCGTGCCCGCGCGTCGATTCCGGCAGGCTGGTGCGTCGTGTACACGACGCTGCCGCCCGCAGCGAGATGGCGGCCGATCAACTCTTCCGTGTACGCCGCCGCGGCGGTATCCAGCGCGGCGAAGGGCTCGTCGAGCAGCCACAGCGGCACCGACTCCGACAGCAAGAGCCGCGCGAGCGCCGCGCGGCGCCGCTGCCCCTGCGAGAGCTTGCGCACCGGCAGATCCGGCACCGCGAACGCCGAAAGCGCCCAGGCGAGTGCTTCCTTGTGCGCCTGTACGCCGGCGAGGCGGCAGGCGATATCGAGGTTCTCGAACGGCGTCAGCTCGTCCTTCACCGCAGGCGCATGCCCGAGATAGACGAGCGCCCGCGAATAATCCTCCCGCAGCTCGGCGATCGGCGCGCGCTTCCATCGCACCTCGCCCTGCGTCGGCGTCAGCAGCCCGCACAGGATGCGCAGCAGGCTCGTCTTGCCGCTGCCGTTCGGCCCGCCGACGCGCAGGAGCTCGCCCGCGGCGAGCGCGAACGAAAGACCCCGAAACAGCTTCCGGCCACCGCGCTCGCATTCCAGCTCCGTCGCTTCAAGCACATTGATATTGTTGCAGAAAGGCCTACCGCCATTGCGCCAGAACGGGCAACGGCGGAATTGACCTGGATCAAATCGGTGCTACTTGGGCGTCTTTTCTTCGCCCTGACGCTTGCCCTGCTGCAGGCCCTCGGTGAGCCCGATGAGAATGCCGCTCGCGAGCGTGGTGAAGTTCTCCGCCATCACCTCGGCCGCCTTGAGCGCGGTGCGCCGCTGCCGCTTCACCGCCTCGCGCATCTGGTCGCCGAACTGCTCCATCGTCGCCTCGATCTGCGCCGCGGTCTCGGTGCCGACGTTCTGCTTGTGCTGCAGCACCGTGGCCCACTGGTCCTTGATCTGCTTGCTGCCCTTTTTCGCCGCTTCCTTGACGGTGGCGATGAACTCGTCCTCCAGCCGCTCGAGGTCCGCGAGCGCCTTCTTGACGTGCGAGTCGCGCAGGTTCTGTCCCTGCGCCGCGAGCTGCTGCAGCGCGAGGTGGTTCGCCTGCACCGCCTTCAGCACCGCCTCGTCCATGCCGGCAAGCGCCTCGCCGAGCACCCGCTCGGCGTCGATCTTGGCGTTCGCCGCGCCGAGGTTCACGCCTTCGGTCACGGTCTTCACGACGCGCTTGATCTCGGCGAGCGTGAGCTCGCGGCTGCGCAGCGCGTTGAGCGTCAGCTCGCGCACCGCCGAGCGCAGGTTCTCGCCCTGCTTCACCGATTCCCGCGCGAGCCCTTTCAGCACCTCGTCCGTATTCATGCGCACTCCTCCGGTGGTGGGCGCCCATCCTGCGCTTTTGCCGCACCTCAATCAACCCTTGCCCTGCGGTAGCATGCGGCGAGCATGCCCGCAGAGTTCATCGAGAACCGCACCTACGACGAGATCAAGGTCGGCGACAGCGCGACGCTGACACGGACCCTGCGTCCGGAGGACATCCAGCTCTTCGCCATCATGTCGGGCGACGTCAACCCGGCCCACGTCGACCCGGAGTACGCGCACTCGTCGATGTTCCACGAGGTGATCGCCCACGGCATGTGGGGCGGCGCGCTGATCTCCACCGTGCTCGGCACCGAGTTCCCCGGCCCCGGCACCATCTACATCGGCCAGACGCTGCGCTTCTCGCGCCCGGTGAAGGTCGGCGACACGATCACGGTGAAGGTGACCTGCAAGCAGAAGTTCGACCACAACAAGCACATGATCTTCGAGTGCCTGTGCACCAACCAGGACGGACTGAAGGTGATCGCCGGCGAGGCCGAGGTGCTCGCACCCACCGAGAAGGTGAAGCGCGAGCGCGTCGAGCTGCCCGAATTCACCATCTCCGATCGCTGGGCGCGCTACAAGAAGCTCCTCGCGCGCGCCAAGGGCCTGCCCGGCGCCACCGCGGTGTTCGCACAACCGGTCCACCCCGAATCCCTGCAGAGCGCGGTAGCCGCCTCCGAATCGGGAATCCTGCGCCCGGTGCTGGTCGGCCCGGAGAAGGAAATGCGCGAGATCGCCGCGCAGAACGCGATCGATCTCAGGCGCTGCCGCCTGATCGACGTGCCGCACGCCCGCGCCGCGGTGGCGCGCGCGATCGAAATGGCACGCGCGGGCGACGCCGACATCCTCGTGCAGGGCGACATCCCCACCCACGAGTTCCTCGTTCCCCTGATCGGCCCCGAGGGCCTGGGCACCTCGCGGCGCCTCTCGCACGTGCTCTACATCGACGTGCCGAGCTACCCGCGCCCGATCATCATCAGCGACATGATGGTCAACATCGAGCCGACGCTCGAGCACAAGATCGAGATCGTGCAGAACGCGATCGACTTCGCGCACATCATGGGCATCCCCGAGCCGAAGGTCGCGATCCTCGCCGGCATCGACACCGTGATGCCGAAAATGCGCACCACGCTCGACGCCGCCGCGCTCTGCAAGATGGCCGACCGCGGCCAGATCACCGGCGCGGTGATCGACGGCCCGCTCGGCATCGACAACGCCATCTCCATCGTCGCCGCGCGCAGCGCCCACCTCAAGTCCGCCGTCGCCGGCCAGGCCGATGTCCTCATCGCCCCCGATCTCGAAGCCGGCAACATGCTCGCCAAGCAGCTCGAGCACCTTTCGGACGCCATCTCCGGCGGCGTGGTCCTCGGCGGCAAGGTTCCGATCGTCCTCGCCAACCGCAACGACTCCATCGAGAGCCGCGTCGCTTCGCTGGTTCTCTCTCTACTCGTCGCTAACCACCCGCACGCGTCCCGGTAAGGCGCGCGCCTCTAAGGGTCAGTGCGCCGCGCGCGCGATCTGGCGGCGCAGCTCGCCGTAGCGCGCTTCCGGGCGCTCGCCGAACAGGGGATCGGGCTGCGCCGGCGCGGCCGCCTTCACTGCCGCCCAGTCCTCGGCAGAGAGCGTCTCCGAGGCGCGCGGCATGACCAGCTCCTCCTCCTTCGAGATGTGGTTGCCGTAGTAGACGAGATAGGTCGCCGCCGCGACCTCGACCTCGGCGCGCGCGATCATGGCGCCGTTGAGGCTCGCCTCGAGGTGCTGGCGCAGCGTCTCGCCCGCCCGCGCGATCACCCGGTGCTCCTGCTCGAGGCGTGCGAGGACCGGCTTCAGGTCGGGACAGCGCTCGCCGAGCAGCTTG
>DASXRW010000544.1:0-4175 GCA_036506355.1 Burkholderiales bacterium | reverse complement strand
CACCGGCCCGGCGACATGGGCTGGGTGATTCAGGCGCACGGCGCGATCTACGAGCAGGAATACGGCTGGGGCGTGCGCTTCGAGGCGCTGGTCGCCGAGATCGCCGCCAAATTCATCCAGAACTTCGACCCGAAGCGCGAGCGCTGCTGGATCGCCGAGATGGACGGCGCGCCGATCGGCTCGGTGTTCGTGGTGAAGGAAAGCGCGAGCACCGCGAAGCTGCGGCTCCTCATCGTCGAGCCGCCCGCCCGCGGCCAGGGACTCGGCAAGCGCCTTGTTCAGGAGTGCATCGCGTTTGCGCGCCGCACCGGCTACAAGAAGCTCGTGCTATGGACCCAGTCGAACCTGCTCGCCGCGCGGGGGATCTATGCCGCCGCGGGTTTTACGAAGGTGAAGAGCCAGCCACACCGGGAATTCGGCATTCCCCTTGTCGGCGAGTACTGGGCGCTCGATTTGACCCCCTGACAAGGGGGTCGCAAGCGAAGCGAGCGGGGGGTTTAGGCCGCTGCGGCGCGGAACTTCACCGTGCGGTTGCGCCCGTCCTGCTTTGCGGAATAGAGCGCGCCGTCGGCGTGCGCGGCGAGCGCATCGAGCGTGGCGCCGTCCTCGGGGTAGCAGGCGATGCCGATGCTTACGCTGGTGGCGAGCTCGCGCCCGCCGACCTGGACCGGTGCTCCGGAGATGCGGTTGCGGATGCGCTCGGCGACCTCCATCGCGCCCTTCGCCGGCGTGTCGGGCAGGAGCACGATGAATTCGTCGCCGCCGTAGCGCGCGGCGACGTCGGTGAAGCGCAGCTCCGCCTGGATCGACAGCGCGAGATGGCGCAGCAGCTCGTTGCCGGTGGCGTGCCCATAGCCGTCGTTGACGCTCTTCAGGTTGTCCGAATCGATCATCAGCACGCTGGTGGCGCGGCCGTGGCGCGCCGCCTGCGCGAAGAGCCGGTTGGCGGCGAGCGCGAAGCCGCGCACGTTGAGCAGCCCCGTGAGGTCATCGGTTTCCGAGAGCACCTTGGCGCGCGCCAGGCCGTAGCGGATGTCGGCGGAGAACATCGTGGTGATGTACGCGACCAGCAGCACCGGCGCGAGCTGGGCGACCAGCGCGCCGACGAACGCCAGCGTGATCAGGTCTGGCGCCAGGCTGCCGCCGAGGAGGAGATAGCACGCGGCGATCAGCGCCACTGCCAAGAGCGTGAACACCTTGCCGAGCGTCAGCGCCGACGTGATCACCGGCAGCAGATAGGCGTTGAGCAGCGGGCTCACTAGCCCATCGGTATGCCACAGCACCCAGGTGATGAACGCCACCATGCCGCAGGTCTCGATGGCGATCTTCCAGCGCGTCTCGCGCTTGTAGAAGTTGGCGTAGCGGAAGCTCATGACGAGCGCCGCGTAGAAGAAGAGGCCCATCGAGATCGCCGCGCTCGATTCGGCATCCTCGCGCGCGCCGCCGAAGATGATATAGAGCAGGACGAGGATCAGCAGCAGCCAGTGGATCTCGGCCACGGTGCGCGCGATGCCGCGCAACTCTTCCTGCTCGATCGAGACCGGTGCGTCGGTCTTTGATGGTCTTAGCAAACCAGGCTTCCCCTAAAAGCCGTGGCGGTATTATCTATCGCCATGAAACTCTCTGCCACGGGACTGCGCGTGCTCGTGACCGCCGGCGCCGCCGGCATCGGGCGCGTGATCGCGCAAACATTTATTGACAATGGCGCGCGCGTGCACGTCTGCGATGTCGACGACAAAACGCTCGCGCAGCTGCCGGAAAAAATTATCCGCAGCCGCGCCGACGTGGCGAATCTCGCCGATGTCGATCGGCTGTTCGCCGACGTCGAGCGCCATCTCGGCGGGCTCGACGTGCTCGTCAACAACGCGGGCATCGCCGGACCGACGGCGAAGGTGGAAGACATCCGGCCCGAGGACTGGGACCGCTGCATCGCGGTGGATCTGAACGGGATGTTCTACTGCACGCGCAAGGCGATGCCGCTCATCAAGGCCGCGGGCGGCGGCAGCATCGTCAACCTCTCGTCTGCAGCCGGACGCCACGGCTTTCCGCAGCGCAGCCCCTATTCAGCGGCGAAGTGGGGCGTGGTCGGCTTCACGAAGAGCCTGGCCGTGGAGGCCGGACCCGACAAGGTACGCGTGAACTGCATTCTCCCGGGCATCGTCGAAGGCGAGCGCATCGAGCGCGTCATTGCCGCCAAGGCCAAGGCCCACGGCGTCAGCCACGAGGAATTCCGCCAGAAATTTCTAGAGACGACGAGCCTCCACTCCACCGTCAGCCCGCAGGACATCGCCAACATGGCGCTCTTCCTGTGCAGCGAGGCGGGCAGGCGGATCACCGGCCAGGCGATTCCGGTCGACGCCGACGTCCGATACCTCGTCTGAATTCGGGGACGGAGCCCGAATTGGTTCGCTCATGGGCAATGCGCGTCCCCGAATTCCTTTCGGCGTAAGATCAGCGCTCCTTCAGAGGAGGAGGAGAGATGAGACCCATCGCATTGGCCGCCGCGCTGGCGCTCGCGCTTGCCGTTTCCGCCGCCCACGCGCAGAAGGTCATCCGCGTCTGGCACACCGAGACGCAGCCGAACTCCCAGGAAGCGGTGAAGAACATCGCCAAGCGCTTCGAGGCGAAGCATCCGGGCGTGAAGGTCGAGGTCGAGGCGCTCGCGTGGGGCGATCTCGAGCCCAAGATCATGCAGTCGCTCGCCGCGGGCACGCCGCCCGAGCTCTCGCATGGCCAGCCGATCACCTGCTCGGCGCTGCAGTCTAAAGGCCTGCTGCTGCCGCTCGACGACGTGGTGAAGGCGCTGGGCGAAGCGAACATCTGGGACCAGGTGAAGCGCGTGTGCCGCGTCGGCAACACGCAATACGGGCTGGTGCACGCGGCCGGCACATCGCTGCTCATTTACCGGAAGGACCTTGCGCAGAAGCTCGGCCTCAAGCCGCCGAAGACCTGGGCGGAGCTCGTCGCCAACGCCAAGGCGCTCACTACGGGCGGCATGTACGGCATCACGATCCCGGGCGACAACCTCTTCATCAACATCCTGCTCGGCGAGCTGGTGAAGGCGAACGGCGGCGTGTTCTTCGACAAGCAGAACCGCCCGCAGCTCACGTCAAAACAGATCGTGGAGACGCTCGAGTTCATCCGCGATCTCACGCGCTACGCGCCGCCCGGGTGGGAAGGCCACGGCTACCTGGAGACATTCACCAATCTCTATGGCCAGAAGGCCGCGATGATGTACCAGGGCTACGGCCGCGGCGCCTCGCTCATCGAGAAGAACGCGCCGCCCAACATGGCGAACGCCGAGCACTTCGACGTCTGGGTGAAGCCGCACGGCCCGAGCGGCAAGGAGCCGGCGGCGCAGGTGGATGAAGAGCCGTGGATGCTCTTCAAGGGCTCGAAGAACCCGAAGGAAGCGATCGAGTTCCTGAAGTTTTTCTACCAGAAGGAAAACTACCTCGAGTACGTGCAGACGGTGCCGATCCATCTCTTCCCGATCACCAAGAGCCTGCGCGCGGACCGGGATTACCAGGCGACGCCGATGATCCAGCGCTGGAAGAGCTGGATCGAGGTGCAGGAGGGCTATCTCAACCGCGACCAGGGCAAGCCGACGCTGGTGATCGACTGGGACGACATGAACTCCAAGCCGTATCTCATGGAAGTGCTCGGCAGCGGCATCCTGCGCGACATGGTGATGGACGTCGCGCTCGAGAATAAGGCGGCCAAGGACGCGGCGGCCCGAGCGCAGAAGCGCGTCGAGGAGCTTCTCAAGAGCAAGGGCTATCTGAAGTAATGCGCGCGGCGAGGGCGGGGTGGCTCCTCGTCCTGCCGGCGCTCGCGCTGCTTGCGGCTCTGGCCGTGTATCCCGTCGCCTACGGGATCTGGCTCAGCTTCTTCAGCAAGCACTCGTTCTTCCCCGAGCAGCACTTCATCGGCCTCGCCAATTACGCCGCGGTGCTCGCCGATGAGGAATTCTGGCGCTCGCTCAAGCTCGGCCTGATCTACTCGCTCAGCACCATCGTGCTGCAGCTCGTGCTGGGCACGGCGGCCGCGTTGCTGCTCAACGAGTCCTTTCCCGGCCGGGGCCTGGTGCGCGCGGTGTCCATCTTTCCTTATGTCGTCCCGACGGTCGTGGCGGTGATCATCTGGAAGTGGCTGCTGAACAGCCAGTTCGGCCT
>DASXRW010000543.1:0-2410 GCA_036506355.1 Burkholderiales bacterium | reverse complement strand
GCGTCGTCGTAGCGATCCTGCACCGCCTGCCAGTCGACATTCCGCATGAAGGCGTCGACGTAGGCCTTCGCGTCGGCGCCGAAATCGATGTGATAGGCGTGCTCATACATGTCGAGCGCCAGGATCGGGATAGCGCCCGCCACGGCCTGCGTATGCTCGGCGGCGTACTGATTGATCAGCCTGTGGTCGCGCGGCACGTAGGCGAGCACCACCCAGCCCGAGCCGCCGGCGAGCGCATTGCCCATGGCGACAAATTCGGCGCGCCAGCGCTCCACGGAGCCGAAATCGCGCGCCAGCGCCTCGGCGAGTCCCGCCTTGGGCTGGCCGTCGCCGCCCAGGCTCGCGAAGTAGAGCTCGTGCAGCAGTGTGGAATTGAGCGCGATCAGCTCCTCGCGCTTCAGCCCGTTGATGACATAGCCCGGCGTCTTGGCGAAATCCAGCGCCTCGAGCTCGCCAGTGATGGCGTTGAGGCGCCGCAGCGCCCCGCCGTAATTGTTCTCGTAGTGACTCTCGATCAGCTTGAGCGACAGGCCGTTCAGGAGCCAGGGGCGGCAGTAGATCGGTTTCAGTTGGTAGCGCATGGAAGTCCTCCGGGTTTCATTTGACGAAGGCGAGCTCACGCTCGGCACGATAGCCCAGACACGGATCGCTGCGGACGTAAGCGGAGCGCTGGTCCGGCGCGAGATGGATCGTTAGCCCGCCCTGCCCGGCGCGCACGCAGAGGACTACCGTGCGGCGACTTTTCAATCGCTCCACGGCGAGTCCGCAGGCGTCCTTGATCGGCGCCGACAGCGAGATCTTCTGTGCCCGGCGCAGCAGCGGGTCGATGCGCCAGAGCGTGCCGTAGACCGAGCTCACGGCGAAGAACACGCCCTGGTCTGCGGCATAGGTGAGGCCGCTGAAACCGACGTCCTTGTCGTTGTCGGCATCGAGCGTGAGATGGTGCGTCGACACCTCGGACTTGCGGGGGTCGATGCGCCAGAGGATCGGCACGATGTTGCTCGACACCACGGCGGCACCTTGCGCATCGATCGCGAGGGCCGGCGCGCACGCATACGCCTCGTCGACGTGCATCCAGCCCGGCAGCTCGAAGCGTTTCTTCAGCGCGCGGGTCGTGGCGTCGTGCAGGTACACGGCGTCCTGCTGCAGCACCCACAGGTGATTGCGGGGCGCATCGCGCACGATGCGCGGCTCGGCCAGGACGGTTGATGCGAGAAACAGCAGGCTGAGGAAGATTCCGGTGCTCATAAACACTCTCCATCCCCCAACGGGGATCAGAGCAGCGCTTGAGACGAGATGTCCTTTTGGACCGGGTGTCTGCACTGACCCGGCTAGGGAAGGCTGTTGCGGCCTGGCCTACACGAGCGCACAGGCTAGGCCTGCGCCTCGACGCGGTCAACGGCTTTACGTATCTTTTGTCACCTTCTTGTGATACATATAACAACAATGGAAAGCTTCAACACGCTGGTGCTGAGCCTGCCGACCCGCAACTCCACCTTGCGAATGCGCCTTTGGCGCGCGCTGAAGGAAACCGGCTGCGGCGTGCTGCGCGATGGCGTCTACGTGCTGCCGGCGGCCGCCGATTCGGCCGGTCTCGCGAAGCTCGAGTCCGATATCCGGTCGCAAGGCGGCTTCGCCATGACGGCCGAGTTGACGCCCAGGACGGCCGCCCAGCTCGCGGACATCCGCAAGCTCTTCGATCGCAGCGCGGACTACGGCGCCCTGGTCGAGCGCTTCGCAGCCACCAAGGCTGCGCTGGAACGCCTGGGGCCGCGACGCGGCCAGACGGCCATCCGACGCCTTGAGCGGGCTATGGCAAAGCTCTCGCAGATCGATTTCTTCGCCGGCGAGGCAGCCGCACAGGCGGCGAGCGCGCTCAATGCGCTGAAGACGAACTATCGCGAGCTGTACGCCGGCGGCGAGCCGCGCTTTTCCAAACGCGGCCTGCGCCAGGTCGACGCCAGGCGCTTTCAGAAGCGCGTATGGGCGACCCGCAAGGCGCCGTGGGTCGACCGCCTGGCGAGCGCGTGGCTGATCAAGCGATTCATCGACCGCGACGCGCGGTTCGTCTGGATCGCACGTCCGAGCGAATGCCCGAAGAACGCAGTCGGCTTCGACTTCGACGGCGCCGAATTCACGCACGTGAAGAACCGCGTCACCTTCGAGGTGCTCCTCTCGAGCTTCGGCCTCGACAAGGATCCCGCGCTCGCGGCGATCGGCGCCGCGGTGCACTTTCTCGACGTAGGCGGCATCCCGGTGCCCGACGCCCGGGGTCTCGAGACCATGCTGCGCGGTATCAAGGAGAAGGCGCGCAGCGACGATGCGCTCGCCGCGGAAGCGATGCGCATCCTGGACCACTTCTATTCGGCTTACGCTACTGCGAGCCGTAGCTGAAGTCGTCGAAGGCGGT
>DASXRW010000542.1:0-1763 GCA_036506355.1 Burkholderiales bacterium | reverse complement strand
CAATGAAATTCCTCGCCGCTTTGCTCGCAGTACCATGCCTCGCGCTCGCGCAGGCGTATCCCTCCAAGCCGGTGCGCGTGATCGTGCCGTTCCCGCCGGGCGGCACTACGGATCTCGTCGCCCGCATCGTGCAGCCGAAGTTCCAGGAGTTCCTGGGCCAGCCGGTGCCGATCGAGAACCGCGGCGGCGCGGGTGGCTCGGTCGGCGCCGCCGAGGCTGCCAAGGCGGCCCCCGACGGCTACACGCTCCTGATGGTGTTCGACACGCACGCAGTGAACCATCACATCTTCAAGATGGCGCCCGACCCGTTCAAGGAGCTCGAGCACATCAGCCTGATGGTGAGATCGCCGAGCGCGCTGGTCGGGGTGACGAGCTTTGCGCCGAACAACCTGCGCGAGGTCGTGGCCTACGCGAAGGCGAACCCCGAGCGGGTGACCTACTGCACCCCGGGCTCCGGGAGCTCCAACCACCTGGCGGCGCTGCTGCTCGAGCAAACCGCCGGGATCAAGATGACGCAGGTGGCCTACAAAGGCGGCGGGCCGATGATCCAGGCGCTGCTCAGCCAGCAGGTCCACATCTGCTTTTTCTCGCTGCCGCTGATGGTTCCGCACATCAAGGCCGGCAAGATGAAGGGCATCGCGGTGGGCAGCCGCAGCCGCGTCGCGCAGCTTCCGGACGTGCCGACGCTGTCGGAGACCTTCCCCGGATTCGAGCAGTATTCCTGGTTCGGCATCCTCGCCCCGGCCAGAGTGCCGCGCGAGGTCGTCGAGCGCGTGCACCGGGACATGGTGCGCGCGCTGCGCTCGCCCGAGGTCGAGCAGCGCCTGACCGAGCAGGGCTTCGAGGTGGTCGCCAGCACGCCCGACGAGTTCCTGCGTTTCGTGCAGGGCGAATCCGACAAGCTCGGCCGGCTCATCCGCGACAACAAGGTCGTCGCCGAGTGAACGGGGTCAGGGGAGGACGGCGATGGCGCTGATCTCGATCAGGTAGTCGGGCGAGGTGAACTTGCTCACCTCGACCATGGTCGAGGCGGGCGCCGGCGCCTTGAAGTACTCGCGGCGCACCTTGTGGATGCTGTCGAAGTGCTCCATGTTGCGCACGTAGACGTCGACGCGGCAGATGTCGTCCATCGTGCCGCCCGCCGCCTCGACGGCGCTCTTCAGGTTCTCGCACACCTGCCGTGTCTGCGCCTCGATATCGCCGACGCCGGCGATGGTGCCGTCGGCACGGCGCGAGGTCATGCCGGAGATGAAGACCAGCTTGCCTTTCGCTTCGATGGCGATGGCCTGCGAGAAATGCCCCGACGGCTGGCGGATTTTTTCCGAGCGCAGCTCTTTCTTCATGGATCACCCGTTCAAGTGGCAGGCCGAAAGCTGTCCCGGCGCGATCTCGCGCAGGCGCGGCGCTTCCTCGCGGCAGCGCGCCATGGCGTGCGGGCAGCGCGGATGGAAGTGGCAGCCCGCGGGCGGCGCGAGCGGCGAGGGGATCTCGCCGACGATCGGCTTGAATTGCGTGCGGCGCGCATCGAGCCGCGGCACCTGGCGCAGCAGCGCCTGCGTATAGGGATGGTTCGGCGCGCGGAAGATCGCCTCGGCGCTCGCCGACTCGACGACGCGGCCGAGGTACATGATCACCACGCGGTCCGACAGGTGCTCGACCACGCCGAGGTCGTGGCTGATGAAGAGATAGGTCAGTCCGAGGTCGCGGCGCAGCGCCATGAAGAGATTCAGGATCTGCGCCTGGATCGAGACGTCGAGCGCGGC
>DASXRW010000541.1:0-4793 GCA_036506355.1 Burkholderiales bacterium | reverse complement strand
TTCGAGGCCGTGCTCGAGCGCGAGGGCGCGAAGCTCGGCGTACCGCGCAAGCTGGAACGCTTTATTTCGGCGGGAAAACCTGCTTGAACGCGCGCACCGAGACGCTTTCGTACACGCCGCCGCGGTAGAAAGGATCGGCGCCGATCAGCGCTTCGGCTTCCTGCCGCGTGGCGCAGTCCACCACGATCAGCGCGCCGGTGCTCGGGCCGTCGGCGCTGTGCTTCAGCGGGCCGCCGAAGACGATTTTCGCCGAGTGCGCTTTGAGAAATTCCTGGTGGGCGGCGCGGTGCGCATCGCGCAGCGCGGCCGAGTCGGGACGGTCGAAACAGATGACGGCGTACATGATAAGGTTGGAGTATGGCTGACAAGGACGACATCAAGGAAGGCAAGAACTTCGGCATCGGCATCCCGCAGATCAACACGCCCTTCTACGTGAAGGGCGCGGGCGCGCTCGACTGGGGGATGCAGAACCGCCTCGCGCGCATCTTCAACCCGGCTTCGGGCCGCACCGTGATGCTCGCGTTCGATCACGGCTATTTCCAGGGGCCGACAACCGGCCTCGAGCGCATCGACCTCAACATCGTGCCGCTGATTCCTTATGCCGACGTGCTGATGTGCACGCGCGGCGCCCTGCGCGCGGTCATCCCGCCCTCTGCGACCAACGCGGTCGTGCTGCGCTGCTCGGGGGGCCAGAGCATCCTGACCGAGCTCTCGCGCGAGGCAATCGCAGTGGACATCGAGGACGCGATCCGCATCAATGCCGCCGCCCTGACGACGCAGATCTACATCGGCGCCGAATATGAGCACCAATCGATCAAGAACCTGATTCAGCTTATCGATACCGGCAACCGCTACGGCATTCCGACCATGGCGGTCACCGGCGTCGGCGCGGAGATGAAGCGCGACGAGCGCTATTTCGGCCTCGCCACCCGTATCGCCGCCGAGCTCGGTGCGCACTACGTCAAGAGCTACTTCATCGAGGATGGCTTCGAGCGGGTTTGCGCCGGCTGTCCCGTGCCGATCGTCATCGCCGGCGGCAAGAAGCTGCCCGAGCTCGATGCGCTGACGATGGCCTACAAGGCGCTCGACCAGGGCGCGGCCGGCGTCGACATGGGCCGCAATATCTTCCAGTCGGACGACCCGGTGGCCATGATCCAGGCGGTCGGAGCCGTGGTCCACAAGAAAGAGAAGCCGGAGAAGGCCTTCCAGCTCTACCAGCAGCTGAAAGCGCGCAATGTGCCTGATCGTTCTCGCCTGGCGCGCTCATCCTAGGTTTCCGCTGATCGTCGCCGCCAACCGCGACGAGTTCCACGCCCGGCCCGCAGCACCCGCAGCTTACTGGAACGACCACCCCGCGATCCTCGCCGGACGCGACCTCGAGGCACGCGGCACATGGATGGGCGTGTCGCGCGGCGGCCGGTTCGCCGCGGTGACCAACTATCGCGGCGCGCGCGAGCCCTCTGCAGCCGAGTCGCGCGGTGCGCTCGTCACTGCATTCCTCGCGAACGGTGCGACGCCCGGCGCATACATGGCCGAGGTGGCGAAGCGCGCGGCGCGCTACAGCGGCTTCAATTTGCTCGCCTGCGACCGCGAGGAACTGTGGTGGATGTCGAATCGCAACGGTGCGCCACGGCGGCTCGAGCCGGGCTATTACGCGCTCGGCAACCTGCTGCTCGACTCGCCCGAAGTGCAACCGCTGAAGGCGCGCGTTGCCGATACGCCGCCGGCGGTGGAGCCGCTCTTCAGCGCGCTCGCGCAGGCGAAGATCGTCAATCCGCAATACGGCACGCGTTGCTCGACCGTGCTGCTGGATAGCGGAAATGGGCGGCGCTACGCAGAGCGCAGCTTCGACGCCGATGGCGCGGAAGGCGCCACCGTGCAGTTTCAGCTCTCAGGCTAGCTTCATGCGCATCGCCTGGTGCGGGATGCCAGCCTCCTCGTAGACCGCGCCCACGGCTTCGAAGCCTTCCGCGCGGTAGAAGCCGAGCGCCTGGACCTGTGAGTTCAACGCGACCTCCGGGTCGCCGCGCCGGCGCGCGGCGTCGACTAGAGCGCGCAGCAATGCACGGCCGGCGCCGCGGCCGCGCCAGGTCTTAAGCACCGCCATGCGGCCGATATGGCCGTCGGGCAGCAGGCGCCCGGTGCCGACCGCGCGCCCGTCTACGAGGGCAAGCGCGTGGATGCAGCTCGCATCGTGCTCGTCCATCTCCAGCTCGGGCGGCACGCGCTGCTCTTCGACGAACACCGTGAAGCGGATGCGCTGCGCTTCGGCCTGCGCCGCCGGCCAGTCGAGCAGTCGGATTTCGAGCATGCCGCGAAAAGTATAATCGTCCGGTGAAAAGTCTCTGGAGCGACGCCGAGGCCGCGCGTTTCACCGGGCCGCTCGGCCCGCGCGTCTACAGCTCGCGCCTGCTCGGCCGCGACAAGTCGCTGGTGCTGCACGGCGGCGGCAATACTTCGGTCAAGCTGCGCGAGAAGGACCTGTTCGGCGAGGAGATCGAGGTGCTCTACGTGAAGGGCAGCGGCTCGGATCTCGAGACCATCACCGCCGAGGGTTTCTCGCCCTTGCCGCTCGAGTACCTGCGCAGGCTGGCGGGCCTGCCGCGCCTGTCGGATTCGCAGATGCGCAACGAGCTGGACACCCACCTGCTGCGCGCCGACGCGCCTTTCCCTTCGGTCGAGACCCTGCTGCACGCGATCGTCCCGCAGCGCTACGTCGATCACACGCACGCCGACGCGGTGCTGTCGGTATCGAATGCGCCCGACGGCGAAAAGCGCATCCGCGAGATCTACGGCAGGCGTGTTGTGGTGATCCCCTACATCATGGCCGGATTCGACCTCGCCGCCTTCTGCGCGCGCGAATTCCCGAAGCAGGCGGGCAAGGACACCATCGGCATGGTGCTGCTCTCGCACGGCATCTTCTCGTTCGGCGCCGACGCGCGCGAATCCTATGAGCGCATGATCGAGCTCGTGGCGCTGGCGGAGGAGTATCTCGCGGCGAGGAAGGCCTGGCAGATCGCCGTGCCGCCCAAGGCGGCGTCGCAGGCAAGCCGCGGCGAGATCGCGCAGCTCAGGCGGGCGATCTCCGACGAGGCGGGATTGCCGATGATCCTCAAGGTCGCCGACGAGCCGAAGTTCCTCGGCTTCGCGCAGCACCCGCAGCTCGAACGGCTGGCGCGGACGGGGCCGGCAACGCCCGATCACCTGCTCTACACCAAGCCCGCCCCCATGCTCGGCCGCGACGTGGCCGCTTTCGCGCAGAGCTACCGCGCCTACTTCGAGCGCCAGGCGGCGCGGGCGAAGGAACCGAAAAGCATGCTCGATGCCGCGCCGCGCATGGTGCTCGACCCGCAGCTCGGCTTCGCCGCCGCCGGACGTAGCGCCCGCGACGCCGCGGTCGTTGAGGATCTCTACGACCATACGATCGACGTCATCCTGCGCGCCGAGGCGCTCGGCGGCTGGCGCGCGGTGAGCGAGCGCGACATGTTCGACATCGAATACTGGGACCTCGAGCAGGCGAAGCTGCGCAAGGCGGGCTCGCCGCCGCTCTTTACCGGCGAGGTCGTGGTGGTGACTGGAGCGGCCTCGGGCATCGGCAAAGCCTGCGCCGAATCGTTCCTCAAGCGCGGCGCGGCGGTGGTGGGCCTGGATCGCAATCCGGCGATAACGACCCTGTGGCAGCGGGCCGATGTGCTCGGTATCACCTGCGACCTGACCGATGCCAAGGCCATCGATGCCGCGCTCGACGTGGCGGTGCGCCGCTTCGGCGGCGTCGACATGCTGGTGCTGAATGCGGGAATCTTCCCCTCCTCCCAGGCGATCCAGGACATCGCGGCGGAGAGCTGGCGAGCCGCCATGTCGGTGAACGTGGAAGCCAACCTCCTCGTGATGCAGGCCTGCCATCCGCTGCTCAAGCTCGCGCCGCGCGGCGGCCGCATCGTCGTCATCGGCTCGAAGAACGTGCCGGCGCCTGGGCCGGGCGCCGCCGCTTACTCGGCGTCGAAGGCAGCGCTCAACCAGCTCGCGCGCGTCGCCGCGCTCGAGTGGGCCAAGGACGGCATCCGCATCAACTCGCTCCATCCCAACCAGGTCTTCGACACCGGCCTGTGGACGGAAGAATTGCTGGCCGCGCGCGCCAAGGCTTACAACCTCACGGTCGAGCAATATAAGAAAAACAACCTGCTGAAGGCCGAGGTGTCCTCCAAGGATGTTGCCGAGCTGGCTGCGGAAATGTGCGGGCCTTTGTTCGCCAAGACGACGGCTGCCCAGGTGCCCGTCGACGGCGGCAACGAGCGCGTCGTATGAACAAGCGGCTTCGCCCCCCTGATAAGGGGGGTGGCGCGAAGCGCCGGGGGGTTTCAGTTAAAAACAAAACCCCCCGCTCGCCTGCGGCTCACGACCCCCTTGTCACGGGGTCGGCAGTACAACCGATACGTTGGCGCGGCGATCGGCTGGAGCTGCTCGATCAGCGCCTTCTGCCAGACAAAACCGTCTACGTCACCTGCCGCACGGCGGAGCAGGTCGCGAAAGCGATCCGCGACATGGTGGTGCGCGGCGCGCCGGCGATCGGCTGCGCCGCCGCGTTTGGCGTGGTGCTTGGCAAGGGCGCACAAAAAGCCCATGACGTGCTGCGCAAGAGCCGGCCGACGGCGGTGAATCTTTTCTGGGCGCTCGACCGCATGAAGCGGGCAAAGGACCTCGAGGCCGAGGCCAAGGCGATCTACGCGGAGGACCTGGCGGCGAATCGGGCGATCGGCGAGCTCGGCGCGCCCCTTATCGCCGAGCGGGCGCGC
>DASXRW010000540.1:0-2916 GCA_036506355.1 Burkholderiales bacterium | reverse complement strand
AGCGGCTCGGGCGTCTCGCCGATGCCGTCGATCCAGTCGGTGAAGCGGTACTCGCCGTCGGGGATGCCGCGGATGAACTCTCGCATCAGCCGCTCGGCCTGGTCCATGATCGCTTCCATATAGGGCCGCACCGCCTTGCCGCCGTAGCGCTTGAGGAGCGCCGTCAACCCGCGCTCGGCGATGGCGCAGGCCGCAAGCTGCGCGCGCAGGTCGCCCAGCACCTGCACTGGCTGGCGCGTGTTCTTCTCGATGATCTCGAACAGCGTCTGATTCGGCTTGCCCGCCTCGTAGAGCTTGAGCATCGGCAGGCGCAGGCCTTCCTGGTAAATATCCGTGGCATGGATCGCGACCGAGCCCGGCGCGATGCCGCCGACGTCGGAGTGATGCGCCATGGTGCAGGCGTACCCCTCGATCTCGCCTTCCCAGAAGAGCGGCTGGATCACGTAGATGTCGGGCAGATGCTGGCCGCCGGCGCCGTACGGATCGTTCATGATGAAGATGTCGCCGGGCTGCATCTTCCCCTTGTACTTCTGCGTCAGGTGCTGCATCGCATCGGGGAAAGCACCGAGCTGCACCGCGAGCGTCAGGCCCTGCGCGATCACCTGGCCATGGCGATCGCACAACGCGGTCGAGTAATCCATCGAGTCGCGCACCACCGGCGAATACGCGCTGCGCATCAGCACGAGCGCCATCTCGTCGGCGATCGACGAGAGCGCGTTCTTGATCACCTCGAGCGTTATCGGATCCATTTTGAATTCGGGGTCAGGACCGCAATTGATCCGGGGTCAGAGCAACGAATAATTAGGGTCCTGACCCCGATTTCAGTCATTGCCCCGCCTCGATCGCGATATTGCCATGCGCGTCGAGCTCGGCGCTCGCCCCCGGCGGCACGACGCAGGTCGCATCGAACTCTTCCACGATGAGCGGGCCTTGCATGCGTTTCGCGAGCGCGGCCCGGCCCAGCACCGGAGTCTCCATCAATTTGCCGCGGAAGTAAGCCTGGCGGCGTCCCTGCGCCGGCGTCGCTACCTGCGCGTCTTTCAGCCGCTCGGCGAAGCCTTCTTTGCTCTCCGGCGCCGCGGAGGCGATGACGCGGATGTTGATGAGGTCGACCGGATCGCCTTCGGAGCTGTGGCCGTAGGTGCGCTTGTGCTCGGCGTGGAACGCGGCCTCGATCGCCGCGATGTCTCCCGTCTCCGCCGGTACGGTCAGCTCGAAGGCCTGGCCGGTGTAGCGCAGATCGGCCAGGCGCTTGACGCTGACGCGCGCATCGGCGATGCCCTCCTTGCGCATCTCGCCGCGCACTTCGGCTTCAAGGTCAGCAAAGAGTTTTTCCAGCCGGCGCGCGTCGACTGCGGAGGTCTGCTGAAACACCGAGCGCTGCTGCGTGTGCTCGACGTTGGAGAAGAGCAAGCCGGCGGCGCTGAAGACGCCGGGCGCCGGCGGGATCAGCACACGGCGCATCTCGAGTTCGCGCGCGATGGCCACGGCAACCACGGGACCGTTGCCGCCGAAGGCGACCAGCGCGAAGTCGCGCGGGTCGCGGCCGCGATACGTGGAGACGGCCTTCACCGCGCGCGTCATGGTCGCCACCGCGATCGCATACACGCCATACGCGGCCCTGTGGACATCGAGACCGAGCGGCTGCGCCACTTTGCGCTCGACCGCGTCGCGGGAGAGACGAGCGTTGATGGGAAGCTTGCCGCCGACCAGGTATTCGGGATTCAGGTAGCCGAGCACGACGGCGGCGTCGGTGAAGGTCGCCTCCTTGCCGCCCAGGCCATAGCACGCCGGCCCGGGCACGGCGCCGGCGCTCTGCGGCCCGACCTTGATCGAGCCGGCGGCATCGAGCGAGACGATGCTGCCGCCGCCCGCGCCGATCTCGGAGATGTCGATGAACGGCAGCTTGATCGCGTAGCCGCCGCCTTTCACCAGCTTCGAGCTGACGTTGATGCCGGCGCCGACCTCGTACTCCGTGGTGCGCGCGGGCTCGCCGTTCTCGACGATCGCCGCCTTCGCGGTCGTGCCGCCCATGTCGAACGAGATCACGTTGCCGAGTCCCGCCGAGCGCGCGACGTCGGCGCAGGCGATGACGCCGGCGGCGGGACCCGATTCGACCAGGAACGCGGGCTTCTCCGCCGCCGCGGCCGCGGACATCGTGCCGCCGTTCGACTGCATGATGTGCAAAGGGCCGGCGACGCCAGCGCTTTTCAGTTGAGCGGACAGGGAAGAAACATAGTGGCGCACGATCGGCCCGATGTACGCGTTCACCACCGCAGTGCTGGTGCGCTCGTACTCGCGGATCTCGGGGAGGATGTCCGAGGAGAGGCTGATATAGGCGCGGCCGTTGAGCTCTTCGCGCACCAGCTCGGCGGCGCGCTGCTCGTGCGCCGGATTGGCGTAGGAGTGCAGCAGGCAGATCGCGACCGACTCGACGCCTTCTTCGAGCAATCGCTTTGCCACAACCCTGGCCTGCTGCTCGTCCAGCGGTTTTTTCACCTCACCCCGCGGGCCCATGCGTTCCGGCAGCTCGAAGCGCAGCCGCCGCGGCACGAGCGGCGCCGGCTTGTCGTATTGCAGGTCGTACATCACCGGGATGCGAAGGCGCCGCATCTCGAGCACGTCGCGGAAGCCCTCGGTGGTGACGAGCGCGGTCTTCGCGCCCTTGTGCTCGAGGATGGTGTTGGTGGCGACCGTGGTGGCGTGCACCACCGCGTCGATCGCGCTCGGCGCGATGCCGAAGGCGTCGCGGATCTCGCGCACCGCGGCGAGGATGGCGCGGCTGTAGTCGTCGGGCGTCGAGGAAACCTTGAGCGTGCGCACCGTGCCCGCGCCGCGCAGCACGATGTCGGTGAAGGTGCCGCCGATGTCGCAGCCGAGGACGTAGCGCGTCACGCGCGCGAGTATTTCACCGGG
>DASXRW010000539.1:0-7526 GCA_036506355.1 Burkholderiales bacterium | reverse complement strand
GCCTTCGAGAATCGGGATATCGGCGTGGAGATGTACTTCGTGCCGCATGGCGCAAACCTCGGAGGGGGATGCAAGATTCTACCCCTAAAATCAAGGCATGCGACCTGACTATGCGGGCGGCAGCCTCGTCAATCTGGTCGCGTCGGTCGTCGCGTCGCGCGATGGAAAACCGCTGCATGCGCCGCTCAAGAATCTGCAGTTCAACCGCGAGGCGCGCAACCTCGTCCTGCTGATCATCGATGGCCTCGGCGACAACTACCTCATGCGTCACGGCGCGGGCAGCGAGCTCGCGCGCCGCCGGCGCACGTCGCTCACCTCGGTATTCCCATCGACGACTGCATCCGCCATCACGACGTCCTACACCGGTCGCACGCCGCTCGAGCACGGCCTCACCGGCTGGTTCACGTATTTCGGCGAAGCGGGCTGCGTCTCGGCCGCGCTGCCGTTTCGCAGCCGCGGCGACATGGTTTCGCTGACCGCGCGCGGTGTGAGTGCGGCACAGGTGTTCACGGTGCCCTCCCTCTTCGGCGCGCTGCCATTACGGTCGATCGTGGTGACGTATCGCGAGATCATCGACTCGCACTACAACAGCGTGCATTGCCGCGGCGCCGAACGCATGGCGTACGGCAACGTCGACGAGCTGGTGGCCCAGATCGAGCACGCGGTGAAGGCAAGCGACGAGCGCAAGTTCATCTACGCCTACTGGCCGCACTACGACGCGGTCTCGCATCGCTTCGGCTGCCAGAGCTTGCAGGCGGCACGCGAGTTCGAAACCATCGATGCCGCGTTCGGCGCGCTGCTCTCCCGGCTGGCGGGCACCGAGACCTTCGTGGTGGCGACGTCCGATCACGGCTTCATCGACGTGGCGCCGGACGAATCGCTCGAGCTTCCCGCCTCTCTGCTGCCGCAGCTCAGGTTTCCACTCTGCGGTGAAAGGCGGGTTGCCTACTGCCACGTGCATGCGCCGGATGAGTTCGCAAGACGAGCGCAGGATTGGCTGGGCGACAAGGCCGACGTGATGCCGAGCCGGCGCCTCGCCGAGGAAGGCTGGTTTGGGCCCGGCGAGGCGCATCCGCGCCTGGCCGAGCGCATCGGGGATGTCGCCATCGTGATGCGCAACCGCTATACCGTGAAGGACTGGACCCCCGGCGAGCCGCGCTGGCTGCACATCGGCAACCACGGCGGCACGCATGAGGATGAGATGTTGATTCCCTTGATCGTGGAGGAAGCATGAAAGCAAAAGTGAACAGCACGGAGCTCCACTACGAGCTCTCCGGAAGCGAAGGCGCGCCCTGGCTGATCTTGAGCCACTCGCTCGCTTGCACGGTGCGCATGTGGGACCCGCAGGTCGCAGCGCTGAAGGACCGCTACCGCGTCCTCAATTACGACATGCGGGGGCACGGCGAGAGCGCGGCGCCCGCCGGGCCTTACACGCTCGACATGCTGGCGGACGATGTCCTCGGCCTGATGAAGGAGCTCGGCATCAAGCGCGCGAGCTACATGGGCCTGTCGATCGGCGGCATGATCGGCCAAACGCTCGCGCTCAAGCAGCCGGCGCTGTTCGAGCGCATGGTGCTCGCGGACACCGGGCACTCGCAGCCGCCGGAGGCGATCAAGCAGTGGGAGGAGCGCATCCGCATCGCGCAGACGCAGGGGATGAAAGCGCTCGTGCCCTCGACGATGGAGCGCTGGTTCACGCCCTCGTTCCGCGAAAGCCCGCAGGCGAAGAAGATCGCCGAGCTGATCGCCAACACGCCGGTCGCCGGCTACGTCGGCTGCGGGCAGGCCATCATGAAGCTCAACACCACCGCGCGCCTGAAGGAGATCAAGCTGCCGGTGCTGGCGATCGCCGGCGAGCAGGATCCCTCGGCGCCCGGGACGCGCCACATCGGCGAGAACGTGCCGGGAGCGAGGCTGGTGATGATTCCGCAGGCGGCCCACATCTCGAACGTCGAGCAGGCCGCGACGTTCAATCAGGCGTTGCGGGATTTCCTTTGAGACCCTGCCAGCGCTTCACTTTGGTCGTGCGCACGCCGAAGAGATCGAGGATGCGCCCGACCGTGTGCGCGACGAGATCGTCGAGCGTCTTGGGCAGCGCATAGAACGCCGGCATCGGCGGCATGATGATGCCGCCCATCTCGGTGACCGCGACCATGTTTCGCAGATGCGCGAGGTTGAGCGGCGTCTCGCGCGGCACGAGCACGAGGCGCCGCCGCTCTTTCAATACGACATCTGCCGCGCGCGAGACCAGGTCATCCGCATGCGCATGCGCCACGGCGGCGAGCGTCTTCATCGAGCAGGGTGCGATCACCATGCCTTCGGTGACGAACGAGCCGCTGGCGATCGTCGCAGCGATGTCCTTCGGGTGATAGGCGACGTGCGCGAGGCGCTCGACGTCCTTCCGCTTCATCTTGTGCTCGTGCCAGACGTTGAGCACGCCGGCATCGGTCAGCACGAGATGGCTCTCCCAGCCGCCGAGATCCTTCAGCGCACGCAGGAGCGAGATCCCGTAGATCGCGCCGGTCGCGCCGGTGATGCCCACGATGAGCCGCTTCTTCACGGCCGCTAGCCTACCCGTCCTGACGGTTTTCTGCCCATTCGCGGTGGGCTACTTCCTGTCGTTCTTCTTCCGCAACGTCAATGCGATCATCTCCAAGGATCTGGCAGCGGAATTCACGCTGACGCCCGCCGATCTCGGCTTCCTCACCTCGATGTATCTGCTCGCCTTCGCCGCCTTCCAGCTGCCGCTCGGCGTGCTGCTCGATCGCTACGGTCCGCGACGTGTGGTCGCGGCGCTGCTACTCTCCGCGGCCGCCGGCGCGCTGGTCTTCGCGCTGGCGCGCGATCTCGGCACGCTTTCGCTCGGTCGCGCGTTGATCGGCCTCGGCGTGTCGGCCGGACTGATGGGCGCGATCAAGGCGTTCTCGCTCTGGTTTCCGCTCTCGCGGCTCGCAACCCTCAATGGCCTCTACCTCGCCGTTGGCGGCCTGGGCTCGCTCGCCGCGACAGCGCCCGCCGAGGCGGTGGTCGAAGCACTCGGCTGGCGCGGCATGTTCTTTATCCTGAGCGCGATGTCGCTCGGCGCCGCGGTGCTGGTCTTTCTCGTCGTGCCGGAAAAGCCGCTGCCGGGCCACGGTCAGACATTGCGCACGCAGATCGCCGGGTTTGGTCGCATATTCTCGACCCTCGCCTTCTGGCGCATCGGCCTGCCGCTGGTATTCGGACAGGGGATCTACATTGCGCTGCAGGGACTGTGGCTCGGACCGTGGCTCTACGACGTCGCGGGGCAGCCGCGCCACGCGGTCGCGAACTACCTGCTCATCACCGCGCTCGGGTATATCGCAGGATCGGTGTTCTTCGGCGTCGCGAGCGACCGCCTCGCGCAGGCAGGCATCTCGCGCATGACGGTCTACAAGCTGGGACTCAGCGTCTCACTCGCGATGCTCGCGCTCATCGCGGCGGGCATGCAGACGGGCCTCGCGGCCCTGCTGGCGGCCTATTCGTTCACCGGGATTTCCGCGGCGCTCGCCTACGCGCTGCTGACGCCGCTCTTCCCCCCGGAAATGACCGGCCGGGTCAACACGGCCTCCAACGTGCTGATGTTCGCGCTGTCGTTCGCCATCCAATGGGCGATCGGCGCCGCGCTCAAGCTCTACCCGATCGCGGACGGGCGTTACTCGCCAGCCGGTTACACGGCGGCGTTCAGCTTGCTCGCCGCGCTACAGCTCGCCGCCATCCTCTGGCTGCTGCCTATGCGCGCTGCTCAGCCGCGCTTGTAGACGATCTTCTTCGCGCCGCCGTCGCAAGTGCCGACCACCTTGCCTTCGGCCTGCTTGTCGGCGTCGACGATGTCGAGCGTGAACTTGTCGACGCCGTTCTTCTTGATCTTGGCCTCGATCTCGCCCTTCAGCTCCGCGCAGTCTTTTTTTTGCGCCCACGCCGTGCCTGAGAGGCCCAGCACCAGTGCCGCGATGATCACTTTGCCCATTTTCTCTCCCTAGCCGAAGATTCCCAGTTGGCTCCGTCGAACGCGTTTATCTCCATGCGCTTCACGGTGCCCGGATCGAGGCAGCGCGCATTCACGCTGTACCCGTCCGGATGCGACCGCGGCACATAGAATGACTTTATTCCGCAGACTTTGCAAAAGAGGTGCTGCGCGGTGCCGGTGTTGAAGCGGTAGGTGGCGAGCGCCTCGGCGCCGGCGAGCAGGCGAAAGCGCGTTTTTTCGACGAGCAGATGCAGATAGCCGGTTTTCCGGCAGATGGAGCAGTTGCAGTCCACGACCTTGAGCTCGGCCGGGGCGAGTACTTCGAAGCGCACGGCGCCGCAGTGGCAGCCGCCGCGGTGCGTTACATCAGCGGATGCAGCATCCAAGCGAACGCGGCCGTGCCGGCGACGAGCGTGAGGAACAGCGCCGCGCGGCCGTAGCGCCGGAAACTGCCGTTCGGCTTGAAGTACAGGTTGCGGATCGCGTCGTCGCGCCCGCCCATCCAGAGCCAGTCCGGTCCCGCCTTGTTGATCACCCGCGGATCGACGATGCCGATCACAAAGGACGCAAGCGCGCCGAGCATGCTGCAAAACACCATTTCCGGATTCCTCCCTACGACCCTGTCGCATTATGAACGATAAGGCGCGCCGCGCGCACCAGTCTCATGAATCCGTGACGCTATTTTTCAGCGGCGACGGGCTCCAGCAGGAGTTGTAAATTTTTCCGGTCGACCGTGAACTTGAAATGATGCAAAAAACTCGCGCCGAGCAGGCCGTCGACCTCCGGCCGCCCGGGCAGCGCATCGTACACGGCGACGTCCATGTCCTCGACCGCCGCCGCTCCAACGCTCACCGAGCGCGCCCTGACCAGGGGCACCGACACTCTTCGTCCACCGACCACATTGCCGGCGATCAAGGGCGCTCCACGCGTGACCTGTATGCCGGCGCGCCGCGCCAAATCCGGGCTGATCATCGTCTGGCTCGCGCCCGTATCGAGCACCAGAGTCGCGCTCACGCCGTTGATCTGTACCGGCACCAGGAAAGCCGTGTAGGCGGTCCTGATCGCAACGCTCGTCGGCGCCGCGGCGGCGGCGAGCTTTCCGGTGCCGATGCGCTCGAAGCCTTCGACCTCGGCCATGTCGTGTTCGCGCGCGCGCACGTATACGCGGCCGTAGTCATCGATGCCGGTGAGTTTCACGGATGGGTAGCGCTGCAGGCAGGGCCCGATCGCGCTGCGCAACGCGCGTTCGCGCTCGGTGCGCTCGGGCGGGACAGCGCACCCCCGCGGTAAGAATGCTGACGGCGACCGGGATAGTCCGCAGCCAGGGCATGAATGGCCATAATAATCGCGAGGGAGGAAAACGGATGCTGAAGACCACCATCGCCGGCAGCCTGCCGAAGCCCGCCTGGCTCGCCGAGCCGCGCAAGCTCTGGCCCGCCTGGCGCCAAGCGGGCGAGGAACTGGACCAGGCGAAGCGCGACGCGACGCTGCTCTGGCTCAAGGCGCAGGAGGATGCCGGCCTCGACATCGTCACCGACGGCGAGCAGTCGCGGCAGCACTTCGTGCACGGCTTCCTCGAATTCGTCGAGGGCATCGATTTCAGCCGCAAGGTGAAGATGGGCATCCGCAACAACCGCTACGACGCGATGGTGCCGGTGGTCACCGGGCCGCTGCAGTTGAAGGGGCGCGTGCACCGGATGGAAGCTTCTCTGGCGCGAAAACATACCGACCGCGAGCTGAAAATCACCCTGCCCGGCCCGATGACCATCGTCGACACCGTCGCCGACGAGCATTACGGCGACAAGGTGAAGCTCGCCATGGCGTTCGCCGAGCTCTTGAACCAGGAGGCGCGCGCGCTCGAGAAGGACGGCGTCGACGTGATCCAGTTCGACGAGCCGGCGTTCAACGTCTACCTGGAGGACGTGAAGCGCTGGGGCGTCCAGGCGCTGCATCGCGCCATCCAGGGGCTGAAATGCACGACCTGCGTGCACATCTGCTACGGCTACGGCATCCAGGCCAACCTCGACTGGAAGCGAACGCTCGGCGCCGAGTGGCGCCAGTACGAAGAAATCTTCCCGGCGCTCGCCAAGAGCAAGATCGACCAGGTGTCGCTCGAGTGCATCCATTCGAAAGTGCCGCTCGAGCTTCTGCGCCTCCTAAAAGGAAAAGACGTGCTCATCGGCGTCATCGACGTTGCCAGCGATCAAGTCGAGACGCCAGCCGAGGTCGCCGCCACCATCGCCAAGGCGGCGAAGTACGTGCCGCTCAAGCACCTCTACCCGTGCACCAACTGCGGCATGGCACCGATGGACCGCGAGATCGCGCTGAAGAAGCTCGAAGCGCTGGTGGCGGGCACCCGCCTCGCAAGGAAAAAGCTCAAATAGAAGCCGCGCGCGGCATGGTGGCCTGCCCGCACGCGCTCGCTTCGGCGGCGGGCGCGGAGGTGCTGCGCGGCGGCGGCTCGGCGGTGGACGCCGCGATCGCCGCCGCCGCGACGCTCGGCGTCATCTATCCGCACATGTGCGGCATCGGCGGCGATGCCTTCTGGCTGATCTACGACGCGAGCAGCCGCAAGGTCTCGTATCTCGCCGGCGGCGGCCGCGCCGCGGCGTCGGCCACTCTCGACCGTTTCAACCAAAAGGAGATCCCGTTCCGCGGGATCGTGCCGGCGACGCTCACCACCCCCGGCGCCGTGGCGAGCTTTTGCGAAGCCCATGCGCGCTTCGGCAAACTGCCGCTCGCGCGCTGCCTGGAGGCCGCTATCCACTACGCGCGCGACGGCTACCCGGTGACCGCGCGCCTTTCGCGCTGGGTTGCCGAGACCGCAGCCGAGCTCGCCCAGGATCCCGCATCGGCAGCGCTTTTCCCCGTCGGAAAATCGCAGCTCGCGAATCCAGCGCTCGCCCGCACGCTCGAGGCGATCGCTGCGCAGGGCCGCGCCGGCTTCTACGAAGGCGAGGTGGCAGCGCAACTCGCCAAGCTCGGCGGCTTCTTCACCGAGACGGATCTCGCCGCGCAGCACGCGCACTGGGGCGAGCCGATCCGCGGCACCTATCGCGGCGTCACGATCTACGAGACGCCGGCGCCGACCCAGGGCTTCACGGTGCTCGAGATGCTGAATCTCATCGAGCCGCTCGAGCTCGGTCCGTTCCTCGGCCCCGATCACGTCCACCTGCTGGTGCAGGCGAAGCAGATCGCCTATCACGACCGCGAGCGCTGGCTCGCCGATCCGCGCTTCGCCGAGGTGCCCATCGACCGCCTGATCTCGAAGTCGCATGCCGCGACGCGCCGCGGCCTCATGGACCCGCAGCGGGCGCTCGCCTGGGACCAGGTGCCGTCGTACGGTAGCCTCGCCGGCGACACGGTCTACGTCGCGGCGGTCGATGCCGAGGGCAACGCGGCGTCGCTGATCTTCAGCCTGTACGGCATCTTCGGCTCGTGCGTCACCTCGGCCGCCACCGGCGTGGTGCTCCAAAACCGCAGCGCCTATTTCTCGCTCGATCCGGGGCATCCCAACCGGCTCGAACCGGGCAAGGTG
>DASXRW010000538.1:0-9073 GCA_036506355.1 Burkholderiales bacterium | reverse complement strand
CAGCCGGACCGCACGCTTCTCAATGCGCTGCTCGCGCATGCGCCGGCGCTCGCGGGCGTGCCGCGCGCGGGCATCGTGCACCGCCTCGACAAGGACACGAGCGGGCTCCTGGTGGTCGCGAAGACGGTCGAGGCGCAGACGGATCTCGTGAAGCAGCTCGCCGAGCGCAGCGTGCGCAGGCTGTACATCGCGCTCGTGCAAGGCGACCCGCCGGCGAGCGGCACGATCGATGCTCCGGTAGGCCGCGACGCCAGGGCGCGCACTCGCATGGCGGTCACGCACCGCGGCAAGCCCGCGCGCACCACCTATCAGGTGCTCGAGCGTTTCGGCCGCGCCGCGCTCGTCGAATGCCGGCTCGAGACCGGACGCACGCATCAGATCCGCGTGCACTTCCAGCATATCCGCCACCCGCTGGTCGGCGATACGGTGTACCGGCGCGGCACGCGCCACGGCATCAGCTTTCCGCGCCAGGCATTGCATGCCGCCGAGCTGAGCCTGCGACATCCGGCGAGCGGCGAGCCGATGACCTGGCGCTCGCCGCTGCCGCGCGACTTCAAGCGCCTGGTGGACGGGCTGCGCGCCTGCGAAGTTTAGGATGTGATGCGGTGATGGACTTCATCCGCCCCGACTGGCCGGCGAAGGTCGGCGCCCTCGTGACAACCGCGGCCATGGGCGACATGGCGAGCGACCTCGGCCGCGGGCGCCTGCGGGCGATGCTGCCGAGCGAGCCGCGCTGGCTGCACCAGGTGCATGGTGCGACGGTGATCGACGCCGATCACACGAGCGCGGTGGTGAAGGCCGATGCCGCCGTCGCCCGCAAGCGCGGCACGGTTTGCGCGGTGAAGATCGCCGACTGCATGCCGGTGCTCTTTGCCGACGAGGCGGGCAGTGTCGTCGCCGCCGCGCACGCCGGCTGGCGCGGGCTCGCGGCGGGCGTGCTCGAGGCGACCATCGAGGCGATGCGTGCGCCGAGCGCGGTCAGCGCATGGCTCGGGCCGGCGATCGGCCCGCGCGTGTACGAAGTGGGCGATGAGGTGCGCGCGGCGATCGGCGGCCCTGAAGCCGCATTTACTGCCACGCGGCCGGGGCACTGGTTGCTCGATTTGTACGCCATCGCTCGGGCGCGATTGCAGGCCAAGGGAGTGCAGCGCATCTACGGCGGCGGCTTCTGCACCTACACCGAGCGCGAGCGCTACTTTTCCTATCGCCGCGACCGCGGCCAGATGCGCATGGCCGCGGCGGTGTGGCTCACGTAGAATCCGCAGCCCCTGCCTCTTCAACCCTCATGACGCTCGGCTGGATCCTCGCCGCGAGCTTCGCCGGCGGCACGCTCTCCGTCGGGCTCGCGGCGTTCGCGCTCGTGCTGCGCGCGAGCTGGCTGCCGATGCTCGTTTCCTATGCGATCGGCGCGCTGCTCGGCGCCGCGTTCCTCGAGGTGATTCCGCACGCCTTCGAGAAGGGCGCGCCGCGCGAGGCGGGGCTCGCGATCCTCGCCGGCATCTTCGGCTTTTTCGTGCTCGAGAAGCTCCTGATCTGGCGCCATTGCCATACCGAGAACTGCGAGGTGCACGACCCGCACCAGCACGATCAAGGCCGCAGCGGCGCGCTGATCATCGTCGGCGATACCGTGCACAACTTCGTCGACGGCGTGCTGATCGCGGCGGCCTTTCTGCAGAGCGTCGAGCTCGGCCTGATCGCGGCGCTGGCCATCATCGCGCACGAGATTCCACAAGAGGTCGGGGATTTCCTGATCCTGCTGCATTCGGGCTATACGCGGGCTCGGGCGCTGGCGCTCAACCTGGTGTCGTCCTTGGCCACCATCATCGGCGGGGTGGGCGGCTATTACTTGCTGCCGCTGTTCACGCAGTGGGAGGGGGCGCTTCTCGGCATCGTCGCGGCGAGCATGATTTACGTGGCGGTGGCGGATCTGATCCCCGGCTTGCACCGTCACCCCCACCCCCGCGATACCGCGACGCAGGCGCTCCTCATAGCGCTCGGCATCGGCAGCATTGCGGGGGTGCGCTTGCTGCTGGCGCACTAAGTGAATAGGACTACGGATCAGTAGGTTATTCGGTATTTGACGCAGGCGGTTGTGCGTCGCAAAATCGGTCACTTTGGCATCCGTCCCACCGCAAACCAACTCCCCTGACGCTCTGCTCGCCGCGATCGCACAATCGGGCAACGCGGTCACGCAGGGCTGGATGCGGCTCCTCTCTTCGGCGCCGGACATCGAGCGCTCGAGCTCGCTGCAGGCCTCCTATCTTGAACGGCAAAGCAAGCTCTGGAGCGCGCTCCTCGCGGGGCGCAAGGAATCGCTGGTCGACGATGACGATCGCCGCTTTGCCGCGCGCGAGTGGCGCGAGAACCCTTACTTCAATTACCTGAGGCAGTCCTACCTGCTCGCGGCCAGATACATCGAGCAAGTCGTGGACAGCGCGCCGCTCGAGGCGCACGCGAAGGAGCGCGCACGCTTCGCCGCGCGCCAGTGGATCGACGCGATGTGTCCCGCGAATTTCGCCGCGACCAACCCGGCGGCGCTGCGTGCGGCGCTCGACTCGAAAGGCGAAAGCCTGACGCGCGGCATGGCCAATCTCCTCGCCGATGCGACCAGGGGCCGCATCAGCCAGACCGACGAGACCGCCTTCGAGCTCGGGCGCAACATCGCCACCACGCCCGGCGAGGTCGTCTACGAGAACGACCTCATCCAGCTGATCCAGTACGCGCCGCGCACCGCCGAGGTCGCCAAGCGGCCGCTGGTGATGATCCCGCCTTGCATCAACAAGTACTACATCCTCGACCTGCAGCCCGAGAACTCGCTCGTCGGCTACGCCGTCGACAGCGGCCAGACCGTATTCATGGTGTCCTGGCGCAACGTTGGGCCCGAGCAGGGCCACTACGGCTGGGACGATTACCTCGAGCTCGGCGTGTTCACGCCGCTGCGGGTGGCGCGCGAAATAACCAAGTCGGATCGCGTCAACGCGCTGGGTTTTTGCGTCGGCGGCACGCTGCTCGGCGCCGGCCTTGCCGTTCTCGCGCAGAAAAAGGAAGAGCTCGTGGCAAGCGTGACGTTTCTCGCCGCGATGCTCGAGTTCTCCGAGACCGGCCAGATCGGCCTGTTCGTCGACGAGGCCTCGGTCGCGGCGCGCGAAGCGACCATCGGCAATGGCGGCATCCTCCCGGGGACCGATCTCGCGTTCGTGTTTTCCAGCCTGCGCGCGAACGATCTCATCTGGCCTTACGTCGTCAACAACTACCTGCTCGGCGGGCGTCCCGCCGCGTTCGATCTCTTGTACTGGAACGCCGACAGCACCAACCTGCCGGGGCCGATGTACTGCTATTACCTGCGCAACACCTACCTGGAAAACAAGCTGCGCGCGCCGAATGCATTGACGAACTGCGGCGTGCCGGTCGATCTCGGAAAGGTAAACCTGCCGATGTTCGGCCTCGCGACGCGCGAGGACCATATCGTTCCTTGGCGCTCGGCGTATCGGACGCTCCATCTCCTGGGCGGCGACGACAAGCAGTTCGTGCTCGGCGCGAGCGGGCATATCGCCGGCGTCGTTAATCCCGCGTCCAAGAATCGCCGCAGCCATTGGATGGGCGCGCCTTACCCGGCGGAGCCCGAGCAGTGGCTGGAGCAGGCGACTGAACACAAGGGCAGCTGGTGGCCGCGCTGGGCGAAATGGCTCGACGCCCACGGCGGCGGCAAGCGCAAGGCGCCGGCGCGCGCCGGCAACGCGAAATACAAACCCATCGAAGCCGCGCCCGGCCGCTATGTCCGGCACCGCATCGTCCATTAAGGAGGCAGCAATGGAAGAGATCTACATCGTCGGCGCAGTGCGCACCCCGATCGGCAAGTTCGCCGGCACGCTGGCGAAGACGCCGGCGGCCGAGCTCGGCGCGCTGGTGATCCGCGAGGTCCTCAAGCGCGCGGGCGTGAAGCCGGAGCAGGTCTCCGAAGTCATCATGGGCCAGGTGCTCACCGCCGGCATCGGACAGAACGGCGCGCGCCAGGCCGCGATCAAGGCCGGACTACCGGACATGATCCCGGCGATGACCATCAACAAGGTATGCGGCTCGGGCCTGAAGGCGGCGATGCTCGCCGCGCAGTCGATCGCGCACGGCGACGCCGACATCGTCGTCGCGGGCGGCCAGGAGTCGATGAGCCTCGCGCCGCACGCGCTCAACGGCTCGCGCGACGGTTTCCGCATGGGCGACGCGAAGCTCGTCGACACGATGATCGTCGACGGCCTGTGGGACGTCTACAACCAGTACCACATGGGCGTCACCGCGGAGAACGTGGCGAAGGAGTACGCGGTCTCGCGCGAGGACCAGGATCAATTCGCGGTCGCGAGCCAGAACAAGACCGAGGCCGCGCAGAAGGCCGGCCGCTTTGCGGACGAAATCGTGACCGTCGAGGTGCCCTCGCGCAAAGGCCCGGTGATGTTCAAGGACGACGAATATCCGCGCCACGGCGCGACGCTCGATGCGATGAAGGGCCTCAAGCCCGCGTTCGACAAGAACGGCACGGTGACGGCCGGCAATGCTTCCGGCATCAACGATGGCGCCGCCGCGGTGGTCCTCGCCTCTGCGCGCAAAGTTAAGGAGCTCGGCCTCAAGCCGCTCGCGCGCATCAAGGCCTTCGCCTCCGCCGGCGTCGACCCGAAATACATGGGCATGGGGCCGGTGCCGGCATCGAAGCGCACGCTCGCGCGCGCCGGCTGGGAACCGAAGGATCTCGACCTGATGGAAATCAACGAGGCTTTTGCCTCGCAAGCCATTGCGGTGAACCGCCAGATGGGCTGGGACACCTCGAAAGTGAACGTGAACGGCGGCGCGATCGCGCTCGGCCATCCGATCGGCGCCTCGGGCTGCCGCATCCTGGTCACGCTGCTTCATGAGATGCAGAAGCGCGACGCGAAGCGGGGGCTTGCGTCGCTGTGTATCGGGGGCGGCATGGGTGTCGCCCTGGCAGTGGAACGCTGAAAGGAAAAACAAATGGGAACTGAGGGCGACGTCATCGATCGACCGCTGTTGGAGCAGGAGACCTGGCGCGACAGCACGCAGCCGATCATCAAGCGCATCGTGTTCGTCTCGGGCGGCATGGGCGGCATCGGCAGCGCGATCTGCCGGCGGCTGGGCCAGACCGGCCATACCGTGGTCGCGGGCTGCCTGCCCGGGTACGAGAAGAAGGACGAATGGCTCGGACGCATGCGCGCCGAGGGCTTTCGCGTGCACGCCGCCGAAGGCGACGTGTCGGAATTCGATTCCTGCTCTGAGATGTTCTACCACGTGCGCGCCGTGGTCGGGCCGATCGACATCCTGGTGAACAACGCCGGCATCACGCGCGACTCGGTGTTCAAGCGCATGACCGAGAAGGACTGGATGGCGGTGATCAACACCAATCTCAACAGCGTGTTCAACGTCACGCGCCAGGTGATCGACGGCATGGTCGAGCGCGGCTGGGGCCGCATCATCAACATCTCGTCGGTCAACGCGATCAAGGGCCAGTTCGGCCAGACCAACTACTCGGCGGCCAAGGCCGGCATGGCGGGCTTCTCCAAGGCGCTGGCGCAGGAAGTGGTGCGCAAGGGCGTGACGGTCAACACCGTGTCGCCGGGCTACGTCGAGACCGACATGGTGAAGGCGATCCGCGCCGAGATCCGCGAGCAGATCGTCGCCTCGATCCCGATGGGACGCCTCGCGCGGCCGGAGGAAATCGCCGCCGTAGTGGCGTTCCTCGCGTCCGACGAGGCCGGCTACATCACCGGCGCCAACATCAACGTCAATGGCGGAATGCACATGATGTAGACTCGCTTCCCGCTCGGGAAATGAGCCGGAGGAGGCTATGGCAAAGCAACGCATCGCCGTCGTAACGGGCGGCATGGGCGGTCTTGGCGAGACGATCAGCACCAAGATGGCGGACGCGGGCTACCGCGTGGTCGTCACCTACTCGCCGTCGAACACCAAGTACAAGTCCTGGCTCGAGGAGATGAAGACCCGGGACTACAGTTTCTCCGCGCTCCCGGTCGACGTCGTCGATTACGAATCGTGCTCGCGGCAGTGCGCGGCGATCCAGCGCGACGTCGGGCCGATCGACATCCTGGTGAACAACGCCGGCATCACGCGCGACATGACCTTCAAGAAAATGACGAAGGCCGACTGGGACGCGGTGATGCGCACCAACCTCGACTCCTGCTTCAACATGACCAAGCAGGTGATGGACGGCATGGTCGATCGCGCCTGGGGCCGCGTCATCAACGTCTCGTCGGTCAACGGGCAGAAGGGCGCCTTCGGCCAGACCAACTACTCCGCGGCGAAGGCCGGCATTCACGGCTTCACCAAGGCGCTCGCGCTCGAAGTCGCGCGCAAGGGCGTCACCATCAACACCATCTCGCCCGGCTACATCGGCACGAAGATGGTCACCGCCATCCCGAAGGAAATTCTCGATACGAAGATCCTGCCGCAGATTCCGATCGGGCGCCTGGGCAAGCCCGACGAAGTCGCGGGCCTCATCATCTACCTGTGCTCCGAGGAGGCGGCGTTCGTCACCGGCGCCAACATCTCCATCAACGGCGGCCAGCACATGTATTAAGGAGTAGACTAGCCCGTGGCGCTTCCCGAACCAAAGATGGACCACCAGCTCCGGCTGATCAAGAAGTATCCGAACCGGCGCCTCTACGACACCAAGACGTCGAGCTACATCACGCTCGCCGACGTCAAGCAGATGGTCCTCAAGCAGGAGGAGTTCCAGGTGGTCGACGCGAAGAGCGGCGACGACCTCACGCGCGCGATCCTGCTGCAGATCATCCTCGAGGAGGAATCGGGCGGCATGCCGATGTTTTCCTCCGATCTGCTGTCGCACCTCATCCGCTCCTACGGCAACGCGATGCAGGGCATGATGGGCTCGTACCTCGAGCGCAACATCCGCGCTTTCCAGGACATCCAGAAGGCATTGCAGGACCAGTCGCAGAAGATGTACGGCGACAACTCGCGCGCCTCGCAGGAGCTCTGGGCGCAGTTCATGAACCTGCAGGGCCCGGCGATGCAGAGCCTGATGCAGGCCTACATGGAGCAGAGCCAGAAGATGTTCCAGCAGTTCCAGGATCAGATGCAGAACCAGGCCCGCACCATGTTCTCGGGCCTTTCCTTCCCCGGTTTCCCCTCTGGCCAGAACAAGAGCGAAAAGAGCGACACCGAGAAGTAGTCCGAAAGTCGGCTTCGTTTCACTCGGCTGTCCGAAGGCGCTCGTCGATTCCGAGCGCATCCTCACGCAGCTTCGCGCCGAGGGCTACGCCACCTCGCCCAGCTATGACGACGCCGACCTCGTCATCGTAAACACCTGCGGCTTCATCGATGCGGCGGTCGAGGAATCGCTCGACGCCATCGGCGAAGCGCTCGCTGAGAATGGCAAAGTGGTCGTCACCGGCTGCCTCGGCGCGAAGGAGGGCGTAGTCGCCAAGGTGCATCCGTCGGTGCTCGCGATTACCGGCCCGCACGATACCGAGGGCGTGATGCAGGCGGTACACGAGCACCTGCCGAAGCCGCATGACCCTTACGTGGACCTGGTGCCGCCGCAGGGAATCAAGCTGACGCCGCGGCACTATGCGTATCTAAAAATCTCCGAGGGCTGCAACCACCGCTGCACCTTCTGCATCATCCCCTCGATGCGCGGCGATCTCGTCTCGCGGCCGATCGCGCAGGTGATGCAGGAAGCCGAGAACCTGGTGAAGGCCGGCGTCAAGGAGCTGCTCGTCATCTCGCAGGACACGAGCGCGTACGGCGTCGATGTGAAGTACCGCACCGGCTTCTGGCAGGGCCGGCCGGTGAAAACCAGAATGACCGAGCTGTGCCGCGCGCTCGGCGAGCTCGGCGTGTGGGTGCGGCTGCACTACGTCTATCCGTATCCGCATGTCGACGAAGTCATTCCGCTGATGGCGGAGCGGAAGATTCTTCCCTATCTCGACGTGCCATTCCAGCACGCGAGCCCGCGCATCCTCAGGCTGATGAAGCGGCCCGCGAGCGCCGAGAAGGTGCTCGAGCGCATCCGCGGCTGGCGCGAGATCTGTCCCGACATCACTATCCGCTCGACGTTCATCGCCGGGTTTCCGGGAGAGACGCAGGCCGAATTTGCCGAGCTGCTCGCTTTCCTGGAGGTGGCCCAGCTCGATCGCGTCGGCTGCTTCGCCTACTCGCCGGTCGAAGGCGCAGCGGCTAATGCGCTGCCCGATCACGTGCCGGAGGCGCTGAAGGAAGAGCGGCGCGCGCGCTTCATGGCCTTGCAGGCGAAAATCAGCGCCGCCAAGCTGCAGCGGGAGGTGGGCAAGACATTCAAGGTGCTGATCGATGAGCCAGGCGTCGGCCGCTCGAGCGCCGACGCGCCGGACATCGATGGCGTGGTGCATTTCAAAGGCGGCAAAACCGGCGAATTTGCCGACGTGCTGATCCAGCGCGCCGACGAGCATGACCTACATGGGAGACGGCTATGAGCGAAGTGATGGTGGTGGCGGGTGCGCGGACGGCGATCGGCGACTACGGCGGCGCCTTCAAGGACGTGCCGCCGACCAAGCTCGGCTCGATCGCGATCAAGGAGGTGCTGTCGCGGGCGAAGCTCGACCCGGCGGGCGTCGGGCATGTGGTGATGGGCAGCGTGATCCATGGCGAAGCGCGCGACATGTACCTGTCGCGCGTCGCGGCGCTCGATGCGGGCATCGCGGTCGGCACGCCTTGCCTCACGGTGAACCGCTTATGCGGTTCGGGCTTGCAGGCCATCATCTCGGCCGCGCAGCACATCCTGCTCGGCGACTGCACCACCGCGGTTGCCGGCGGCGCCGAGAGCATGAGTCGCGCCGCCTACATGCTGCCTTCGGGCCGCTGGGGTCAGCGCATGGGTGACGCGCCGGCGATCGACGCGATGAGCGCGGCGCTGCACGATCCTTTCGGCCACGGCCACATGGGCGTCACCGCCGAAAATATCGCCGCAAAGTACGGATTCACGCGCGAGCAGCAGGATGCTTTCGCGCTGGAGTCGCACCGGCGCGCTGCGCAGGCGCTGGAGAAGGGCTACTTCACG
>DASXRW010000537.1:0-4482 GCA_036506355.1 Burkholderiales bacterium | reverse complement strand
AGCGCGGCGTTGAGCTGCGGCGTGGTGGTCTCCTTGACCTGGCGCTCCTCGATGCGGCGGAGCAGCGTGCGCGCCTCGCGGTTCTGCGGGTTCTCGGCGAGCACCTGCTTCAGCTTGCCCTGCGCCTCGGCCATCTGCCCGGCGTTGAAGGCCTGGTCGGCGTCGGCCAGCAGCGTGCGGTGCTCGCGGTCCTTGCGCACCAGCTGGACGCCGATCTTGGCCCGCTGGTTCTCGGGGTCGAAGCGCAGCGCGCGCTCATAGGACTGCATGGCGCGGTCGCTGGCGCCCGCCGCGCGCGCGTTGTCGCCGACCGCGATATAGCGCTGCACCGCCACGCCCTTGTGGCGCTGATAATAATTGCGCAGCTCCGTGTCCTGCGGGTTCTTCTTAAGCTCTGCCTCGAGCTGCGCGAGTCCGGCTTCCTCGTTGCCCGCCTCGACTTCGATGCGCGCCTGTCGGAAGTTCTCGTTGGTCGCGCATGCGACGAGCAGCGCGAGGAAGATCAGTGCCAGTATTTTTTTCATAGTGGGAGCGTCTGTTTGGTTTTCATTGGCAAATAGGTGAAGCGGATCTCCGCCTCGGAAATCTTGTCGACGCGGTAGTCGCCCACGCGCTCGCCCTCGGTGACGGTGTAGCTGTCCGCCCCGTTCTGGAGGAACACGGCGAGCTTGCCGTTATCGACCATCTTTCCGATGTAGCGGAAAGGCAGCGCCGGGGCCTCGCGCTTGCCCGTGGGGCCCGCCTGCGGCGGCACCACGGGCGAGAAGTTCTTCGGCGCGAAGGCGTCGATCTTGGCGCCTTCGTCGACCCTCGCTTCGAGCTTGGCGAGGTCGATGTCCTCCCGGGTTTGCAGACGTGTGTCCACCTTCGGCGTTGACGCCGGGGCAAAGGACGGCTGCTCGCGTCCTGCAACCACGGACGCAAGGGCACTCACGACGGCGATGCCGGCGAGTACTTGTTTCACCATTGGTTTCATGACTTCACCATGTGAAGAGTGAGACGCAGTTCGGCCTGCACGGTCCCCTCGCGCCGGTTCTCGCGCTTGAGCGAGATCTGGTCGAGCGACAGCACCGGGATCTCGGCGAGCGCGCGCTTGAGGAAGTCGCGCATCTGCGTGTAGCTGCCGGTGAGCGGCAGCACGATCTCGTAGCGCTGCAGGCGCCCGCCCGCAGCCTGCGTCTTGTAGGTCGCGGACTGCAGCTCGACGCCGGTCGCTCTTCCGATGGCATAGAGCTTGGCGAGCCAGTCGGTCGTCGCCTCGGGCTTCTCCAGGTACTGGTAGACCGCGCCGATCCTGTCGGCGGCGTTGGCGTTGTGCACCGCGCCGAGGTCGCGGCCGATGCCGGCGCGCGCTTCGAGCACGCGGGTTTTCTCTTTCAGCGGTTGGAGCACGAAGCCCATGAACAGCGCCGCGCCGAGAAACAGCACGATGGCGGCGACGCCGGTCATGCCGAGCTCGTGCCGGCAGCGGTACAGCTGGGCGTAGATTTTTTCCTTCACTTTTTCACCTCGTTCCAGGCGGCCGAAATGGAGAAGGCGACCGGGCGCTGCGGGTCGTTCTGCTTCACTTCGTGGCGCACCAGCTGCACGTTCGAGAGCGCATCGGCCTGGCTCAGGTTCAGCACGTAGCCGAGCGCCGCGAGATAGTCCTTGCTGTCGCCCGTGATCTTGACCGTGCCGTTCTTGGTGTCGGGCTCGATGGCGAGCAGCGCCACCTGGTCGTTGGCGGCCGCTTCGAGCGCCGCGAAGAGCTTGCTCCACGGCAGCCCCAGGCGCTCGACCGTGTCTCTCGCCAGCGCCAGCTCTTCGTTTGACACTGATTGAACGGCTTTGCGAGGCTGGGCGCGCGCCACCAGCGCCTCGTTCGATTTCACGGCTCTGTCGAGCTGCGTGAACGTGAAGGCCATGTCGCCGGTGACCCCCAGCGCCACGGCGAGCAGCACGCGGCCGGCCCAGCGGTAACGGGGCGCGCGGCGGATGAAATCGAGTTCGATGCGCTGCATGGATGCTCCTTGGTTACTCACTCGCGAGCGCGAGGTCTCTATAGCCGAGCGCCTCGGTTCTCCAGGCGTCATACATCTCGGTATCGAATTCGCCCTCGGTGCAGACGATCACTCGCGTGACCGGCTGGGAGAGTCCCAGGAATGCGCTCTCGCGCTCCAGGATCTCGGGCAGGACGTTCCTCCAGCCCTTGTCGGCACGGCGGCCGCGGATCGCGATCCACATGCCGCGCTGGATCAGCGCCAGCGTCAGGCGGCCGGGCTCCTCCACCACGATCCAGCACGAGCCGTTGCCGACCGACTTGCGAATGCGGTTGAACGCCGCCACCAGGAACGGCTGGACGGAGGCGAGGTGCATGTTCGCCTTGACGAAGATTTCGGCGAGCCGGCTGATGAGCGCGCGATCCACTGCGCACGCGAGGCGCGGCCCCATCGGCGCGGTCTCGGTGACGTTGATCTGCCACTCCGCGGCGCGCGGGCCGTGCAGCGTGTTGAAGCGGTGCGTCGCGAGCGCCTGCCACTGCTCAGACGTCTTCAGCGTCTCGTTGTACGGCAGCAGCGCGTAGCGCACGAACTGGTCGGCGAGCACCACCGCGGCTTCGCCTTTGCGGCCGGCGAGCGTCGCGGCGAGCGCCTCGACCGGCGTGTTCCAGCTGCCGTCGTTGGCGGCGAGGTCCACCGATCTTGCGCCGGTGAGGTAGATGCGGTCCGGCGCGAGGCCGATCCGGAGCTGCTTGTTACGCCACAAAAGTGACACGGTTGATCTCCTCGAGACTTGTTTCTCCGTTGTTGACCAGCCGCATGGCGGCCTCCCTGAGCGGCAGCGTGCCAGCGGCACGCGCCACTTCCTTCAATTTTCTGGCCGGCGCGCGGGCGATGATCAGCTCGCGCAGCTCGTCGTTCAGCACGAGCAGCTCGCCGATCGCCTTGCGGCCTCTGAATCCCGTGCCGCGGCAATGCGCGCAGCCCTTGCCTTTGCAGCTGGTGCAGAACACACGCACCAATCTCTGGGCGAGCACGGCGTTGAGCGCCGAGACGAGGTTGTACGGGTCGACGCCCATGTGCATGAAGCGGCCGAGCACGTCGAACGCGTTGTTCGCGTGCACCGTCGTATAGACCAGGTGACCGGTGAGGGCCGACTGCACGGCGATCTCCGCCGTTTCCGGGTCGCGGATCTCCCCGACCATGATGCGGTCCGGGTCGTGGCGCAGGATCGAGCGCAGGCCGCGCGCGAACGTGAGGCCTTTCTGCTCGTTCACCGGGATCTGCAGCACGCCGGGCAGCTGGTACTCGACCGGGTCCTCGATCGTGATGATCTTGTCCAGGCCTTTATTGACTTCCGTGATGGTCGCGTAGAGCGACGTGGTCTTGCCGCTGCCGGTCGGGCCGGTGACCAGCAGCATGCCGTAGGGCTCGGCGGAGAGCTTGCGCATGCGCTCGATGATGTCCTGGTCGAAGCCCAGGGAGTTGAGCGTCAGTCCCTGCAGCTGGTCCGACAGCGCGCGCCGGTCGAGGATCCGCAGCACCGCGTCCTCGCCGAGGGCGCTCGGCATCACCGAGACGCGGAAGTCGATCTCGCGGCCCTCGCGGCGCGCCTTGAAGCGGCCGTCCTGCGGCACGCGGCGCTCGGCGATGTCGAGCTCCGACATCACCTTGATGCGCGAGATCACCTGCTCGGCGATTTCGACGCCGGGCACCGTCTCGGCCGGCGTAAGCACGCCGTCGACGCGATATTTGATGGTCAGCCCGTTGGACGTGGATTCGAGATGCACATCGCTCGCGCCGGCCTTGATGGCGTCGTAGAGCGTCGAGGCGACCAGGCGCACCACCGGGCTGTCGGTCTCGCTGATCGTCTCGAACGAAAGATCCTGCGCCGCGTCGTCGGCCTTTGCGCCGGTCTGCATCTCGGCGGCCACGCCTTGGAGGGCGCGCATCTGCGATTCCTGGCGCGCCAGGTAGTCGGCGACGTCCTGGCGGTGCGCCAGGCGATAGCGGAACGGCACCGCGAGGCGCTCTTCCAGCCAGTCCTGCGTGTCGAGATCGAAGGGATCGCCCAGCACCACGGCGATCGCGCCTTCGGCGCCGCGCAGCGCGACGCAGCCGCGCCGCGTCGCCTCGCCGTAGGGCACGAGGTCGAACGCCGCCTCGGCGGCGCACATCTCGTCGAGCGTCACGCCCGGCATGTGCAGCGCCTGCGACAGGTGAGCGACGACCTGAGTGCCGTGCTCGCGTTCCAGCGTTTCCATGTTCATTTGATGTTCCCCGCCAATTCGAAGATCGGCATGTACATGAGCACCACCACCAGGCCGATGGCGACGCCCAGCACCGCCATCAGCACCGGCTCGAAGGCGCGCGTGAACCAGTCGACGAAGCGCGCCACCTCGTCGTCGTGGAAGCGCGCGATCTGGCCGAGCATGTGGCCCATGTCGCCGCTTCTCTCGCCGACCAGCATCATTCGCGCGGCCACCGGCGTCGCGAGGCC
>DASXRW010000536.1:0-12448 GCA_036506355.1 Burkholderiales bacterium | reverse complement strand
GTGGAAGCTGCCCGAGGACAGCGGCTACACCAACCTCAACACGGCGATCTTCGATCGAGCGGGCATGCACTGGTTCACGGGCCAGAGCGGCATCTATGGACGCCTGGATCCGCGCAGCGGGGAAATCAAGCTGTTCGACGCGCCGAAAGGCCGCGGGCCTTACGGAATCCATGCCACACCGCAAGGCGTGGTCTATTACGCCTCACTCGCCGGCTCGTATATCGGCCGCATCGATGCGGCGAGCGGCGCGACGACGGTGATCGAGCCGCCGACGCGGCGGCAGGGCGCGCGGCGCGTCTGGTCGGATTCCAAGGGCAACGTGTGGGTCGCCGAGTGGAACTCGGGCAACCTCAGCCGCTACGAGCCGGCGAGCGGAAAATGGTCGACCTGGCGCGCGCCCGGCGACGAGCCGCATGTCTACGCGGTATACGTCGACCCGGCGGACAAGGTATGGGTTTCGGAATGGAGCGCGCAGGCGATGCTGCGCTTCGACCCGCAGACGGAGAAGTTCGAGACCTTCCGCTCCTCCAGCCGCACCGCCAACGTGCGCCAGATCCACGGCCGGCGCGGCGAGGTGTGGACGCCGGAGTCCGCGGCCGACAAGCTGGTGGTGTACCGCTACAAATAAAAACGGCGCTCCAGCCGCTGCGTCCAGTTTCTGCCTGGCCGCAGCGGCGAGCGCCTCCCGTCCCCTTGGGTCCTGCTAAATCAGTGCAATGAGCGCGCGAAGGTCCGCCCGCGCAGAAAGTCGTAGGCGTGCGGCTGATCCTTCACGAGGTCCGAGATCGCGAGCGTGATCTCGTCGTAGATTTCGTCGTACTGCGAGTCGAGCTTCGGAAACACGCCGATCTCGGTGACGAACAGGTCGGCGTCCGGGATGCGGGTCTGGTCGAGATCGCGCGGCAGCATGGTGCGATCCTGCACCGAGAAGCCGTGCAGGCTCGGGCAGCGCGCGAAAAGCGCGCGGATCTTGGAGGCAACATCGGCTTCCAGCCGGATGAGGAGGCTGTCGGGGAGGCCGGGCTTGAATTCGAGGGTTTTCATCTGTAGCGCCTTCCGGTATCGCAGTGTCATTGCGAATACTACAGGACGCCACAAATCGCGACATCGGGGATTTCCCGAGCGCACTACAGCGGAAACCCGAGAACGAGAATTGCTACACGAATGTGAAAACTGCTACAGCGTCGTCGAGGGACAACGCTCGAGGTTAGTGCAGAGTCCTCGCGAAGGTACGGCCGCGGAGCAGCTCGGAAGCGTCGGGCTCCTCTTCGAGGAACTCGGCCAGCGTGCGGGCGATGTCCTGGAAGATCTCGCCGTACTGCTGCGCAGAGAGCCGCGGCGCAATGCCGACGTCGGAAACGAAGAGTTCGTCGTTCTCGCTGCGCACCGAAAATCCCCACAGTTCCGGGCAGCGCTCGAAGAGCGACTCCACCTGTTGATCGAGCTGGGTCTGGATTCTCATGGCTCTACCGTATTCCCGGCAGGTTGCGCGAGCGGTCCCCGTACCCGGGCCCGCCCGGGCTAATCCGCTTCCCTACACTGGCGTCGTGTTGGCGCGACATGGGTCCCAAGCTAACCACCCCGCACTTACCGGTCGCTTACGGAATGCCCTTTTCTCGCTTATCTTTACGATCCTTTTCCAGGAGGGGATAGCGGGTGGGCAAATTCCTCATAACGCCGCACTTCCGGCTGCACGAATGGGTCGCTGAAGAGAAGGGCTATTTCAAGTCCGAGGGGCTCGATTACGAATTCCGCGAGGCCTTCAAAGGCCAGGACCTCGCGAAGGCGCATGCCACGCCGAACAAGGTCGGTGCCTATCAGAACATCGAGCAAGGCCGCGACACCAACGTGAGCTGTGCCTGCCACTGGACCGTGAACGTCGCGGCGTCGAAGGGTCACGGCAAGATGTACGCGGACGCCTACTCGGTGTCACCAGCGGCGGTGTTCGTGCCGCCCGAGTCGCCGATCCGCCTCCCCGAGGACCTGCGCGGCGTGCCGATTTCGGTCGGGCACCAGTCCGGCAGCCACTACTCGACCATCCAGGCGCTCGAGCAATACATGCCGGTTTCCGACATCAAGCTCTCGTTCGCCGACGGCATTCTGTTCTCGCGCCTGGAGAAGCTGATCGACCGCAAGGTGCCGGCCGCGGCGCTTTTCTCCGGGCCGTACTATTTCCTCGAGCAGCTCGGCTTTCGCAAGATCATCGACACCACGTTCATGATGGCGGCGATGCTGAACAACCAGCCCGACCCGCAGGACGTGAAGAAGTACTACCGCGCGCTACGCAAGGCACAGCGCGACATCGATCTGCGGCCCGAGCTGCATACGCACCATTACCGCAAGGAATTCCCGGCGCGCTTCCTCGACCAGGTCGACACCCGCCGTTGGGGACCGGGCGAGCGCATCGTCTTCGAGCCCTACACGCGGGAAGTGTTCGAGGAATCCTTCAAGTGGATCCGCGAGCACCACATCTTCGAGGGCCAGGACATGGGCGCGGGCAAATACGAAGAGGCCTGCGTCTCACTAGCGCAGTAGACCCCTTTTTGGGTTATTGGGGTGTGAAGCCGATGTCCTTCACGAGCTTGCCGTACTTGGCGTAGTCGCTCTTCAGCAAGTCCGCGAAGAACTCCGGCGACTCGCCGACGATGATCAGCCCGGCGTTCACGAGCTTGTCGCTCACGTCGGGCTCGCGCATCGCGCGATTGATCTCGGCGTTCAGCTTCAGCACGATCTCGCGCGGCGTCGCCGCGGGCGCCGCGTAGCCGAACCAGCCGCCCGACTCGTAGCCCGGCACGTCCTCGGCCGCGACCGGCGTATCGGGCCATAGCGCGGGACGCGTCTTGTTCGTGGTCGCAAGGATGCGCAGCCTCCCGGACTTGATGTGCGGCGTCATGGCAGTGATGCCGTCGATGCCGGCCTGCACCTGGCCGCCGATGATGTCGGTGGCGATCGCCGCCGAGCCCTTGTAGGGCACGTGCGTGTACGTGAATCCGCCCAAGCTGCGCAAGTGCTCGAAGGCAAGGTGCGGAAACCCGCCCTCGCCGTTCGTCGCCACCGTGAGCCTGCCCGGATCCGCCTTGGCGTACGCGACCATCTCGCCGATGGTCTTGAAGGGCACATTGGGGTTGGCGACGATCGCGAGATAGTTGGTGGTCGATACCGCGATCGGCGCGAAGTCCTTCAGCGGGTCGTAGGGGATGCTCTTGCTCGTGTGCGGCAGCACCACCATGTTGCCGCCCTGCACGCAGGCGATGGTGTACCCGTCGGCCGGCGATTTGGCGACGTAATCGAGACCGAGCATGCCGCTCGCGCCCGGCCGGTTCTCGACGATCACCTGCTGGCCGAGCCGCTCGGCCATCTTCGGCGCGATCAGCCGCGACATGATGTCGGTAGTGTTTCCCGGCGGGAACGGGACCACGATGCGGATCGGCTTCGATGGATACGGCTGCGCACGCGCGCCGCACGCCACCACCAGCAAAACCGCGCAAAGCCATCGGTTCATGGCTATTCTCCTCCCCGGATGATTCTAGGAGCTTTCCTCGCTGTGGCTGTCGTCGCCGGCAGTGCCCACGCCGCCGATGACTATCCGGCGAAGCCGGTGCGCATGCTGGTCGGTTTTCCGCCCGGCGGCGCCACTGACTTGATCGCGCGCATCCTGCAGCCGCGGCTCGCGCAGGGGTTCAAGCGCGAGATCGTGGTCGAGAACCGCCCCGGCGCGAGCGGCGTGCTCGCGGCCGATCTCACCGCCAAGGCGGCGCCGGACGGCTACACGCTGAACCTTGTCAGCCATAGCGCGCTCGTCGTCAGTCCGGCCATGACCAAGGTGCCTTACGACCCGCTCCAGGATTTCACGCCCATCGCGCGCGTCGTGGAGCTGCCGAACGTCATCCTGGCGGGCCCCTCGCTGCCCGCGCATAACCTGCGCGAGCTGGTGGCGCTCGCGAAGGCAAAACCGGGCACGATCAACTACGCCTCGCCGGGACCCGGAAGCGCCGGCCACCTCACCGGCGAGCTCTTCAAGCGCACCGCCGGCATCGACTGGGTGCACGTGCCGTACAAGGGCGGCGCCCCGGCGATGACGGATTTCCTGGGCGGGCAGATCAGCGTGTTCGTCGGCGTCGTCTCGACGGCGGTGCCCTATGTCCAGCAAGGCCGGGCGCGCGCGCTCGCCGTTTCGGGCGCGCGGCGCGCCGCTCCGCTCCCGGACGTGCCCACCGTCGCCGAGAGCGGCTGGCCGCAATTCGAAGCGAGCACCTGGTACGCGCTGGTGGGACCGGCGCGCCTGCCGCAGACAATCGTCGAGCGCTGGCATCGCGAGATGCTCGCCGCCCTCGCAGCGCCCGAGGTCCGGCAGGCGCTCATCGAGCGCGGCTACGAGCCGGCGCCGAGCACGCCCGCCGCGCTCATGGCTTTGCTTCGCGCCGAGACCGCAAAGTGGGGGCCCATCGTGAAAGCGCTGGGCCTGCAGTCCTCCAACTAGTTCGCGGGAATGACGGGCAGCAGCACGAAGGGCTGCCGCTCGAAATGCAGCGTCACCTTGCCGCCGAAGATCTCCGGCGGCCGGTCCGTCTGGTCGTCGTGCGTGAAGGGGCCGCAGCCTTTCATCGGGTTTTTCATATTGGAAAGGCTCGCGGGCGCCTCATCGTGCTCGTAGTCGCGCCCGCGAATGCTGAGCGCGATGCGATAGCCCGCCGGCACCACGATGCAGGTCGGCCAGATCTCGACGTCGAGCTCCACCGGCTCGCCCGGCTTGAGCGGCTGCTTCTTGTCGTGCGTATGCCACGGCCGATAGGGCAGCGAGCGCTCCCGGTCGAGCTTGCGGTGCGATGCGCGCAGCCAGCCCTGCGCGACCGGCGTCTTCGGATCGAGCGCGCCCTGGAACAGCACCTCCTTGCCATCGGGCGCGAAGACGCGCAGCACGATGAAGAGATCCGCATCGGGGGTGGCCGAAGAGACCAAGAGTTTCAGCGCTGACGGACCGGTGAGCTCCATCTCCGCGCGCAGCGGCGGCGTCGAGAAGGTGAGGCCGTCGCCCATCGGGTCGTAGGTGAGCGAGGAGGTCGACCTCGGCGCGTCGCGCGAGAGCTGCATTCCTTGCGGGTCGAGGTAGTACGGCGTCCAGCGCGTGCGCGCGAGCGGCCATTCGCGCTCCGAGCGCAGCACGAAACGCTCGCCCGGCGAGCGCACGTTGAGCAGCACGCGCGAGTGCTTGTCCCAGCCGTTACGCTCGCCTTTCAGGAAGTGGTCGAAAAATTCCAGCTGCAGCTTGCGCCCGTAGTCGGTGTAGAACGGCGCCCAGTGCGAGCCACCGTGCACCTCGAGCCATTTCTCTTTAGAGGCGGCGCCGACGAAGCCCTCGAAGTTGCCGCGTGTGTGCAGGCCCTGCCCGCCCCAGTTTGCCGCCGAGAGCAGCGGCACCGTTACTTTCGAAAGATCGGCGCTTCGTTCCCTGTAGTACGCGTTGTCCATCTCGCGCGAAAGAAAGGCCTGCCACATGTCCTCGCGGTGCTTCGCGAGCTCCTGCTCCGAAAGCGTCTCGGGACCGCAGACCAGCTCGCCGGTGTTCGGGTTTTTCTTCCCGCGCGTGCCAACGCCGTGCTGCACCGTCTTCACCTGCATGTCCTGCCAGTTCTTGCGGAAGCTGCAGATGATGCCGCCGTGGCGCGCGCTCTCGCGGTAGGCGTCGTTCCAGCCTTCCCAGGCGCAGATCGCGGCGAGATGCGGCGGCTGCATCGCGGCGGCGCGCCACTGGTTGCTCGCGTAGTACGAGATGCCGTTCATGCCGATCTTGCCGTTGGACCACGGCTGCTGTGCCGCCCACTCGATGCACTCGTAGATGTCGCGCGTCTCGCGTGCGTTGTTGTGCGCGAGATAGCCCGGCGAGCGGCCGGCGCCGCGCGAATCGACCCGGATGCAGACGTAGCCCTCGGGCACCCACTTCTCGGGATCGACCGCTTCCCAGTTCTGGTAGCGGTTCGACGAGCCGGCGAGCGCGTCGGGATTCTCGCGCGCCATGATCTCCCACGCGGTCTTATAGCCTTCCTGGAACGCGAGCCCTTTGCCGTAGGGGCCGTAGCTCAGGATCACCGGGTTTCTGCCCTCCTGCGGACGAAACACATCGGCGCGCAAGACGAGCCCGTCGTTCATCTGGATCGGCACGTCCCAGTCGATCTTCATTCTTTGAATTTTGGCGGCGGCGCGAAGGGGCCCGTGATCAGCGCCACCTTCTGCGCAAGCCCGAGGAGCTCAGGCTCGCTCCAGCGTTTGGCGACCAGCTGCACGCCGATCGGCAAGCCGTCCTTTGACCGCGTCAGCGGCAGCACCACCGAAGGATGGCCGGTCAAGTTGAACGGCGAGGTATACGCGGTGCCAGCGATGAAATACGGCACCTTGTGCGCATCGACTTCAATCGGCGTGCCGAACGGCACGTGCGGAATTGCCGGGCTCACGGTGACTGGGCACAGGAGCACGTCCCACTGCCGGAAGAAACGCTCCAGCGTGGTGATCAGCCGGTCACGCCGCGTCAGCGCCGCCATATAGTCGGCGACGGTGGCGCGCACGCCCTTTGCGGAGCCGCGCGCCACCGCCCAGGTCTCGCCGAGCGTGGCATTCAGCGCCGTTACGCGCTCGCGGCTGCGCTCGCCGCCGGTCGCGGCGCGCTCGGCGATGGCGATCTCGCCCCAGGTCTCCCAGGCCTCGTCAAAACTGAAGCCGTCCGGATTGCGCTCCTCGACTTTGCAGCCGGCACGCACCAGTTCCCGGGCGAGGCGCGCGATCGCATTTTTTGTATCCGCAGTGACCGCAACACCGCCGAAGTCGGTGCTCCACGCGAAGCGATAGGCGCTGAGCGCGCGCTCAGGCGGTTCGATCCACGGCACCGGCGCGAGGTCCCACTCGGCGTCGTCCGGGCCGCTAATGGTCTTGGTGATGAGGGCGAGGTCTTCGACCGATCGCGCGAGCGGCCCAAGCACGTTCATGTGCCGCACCGCGCGCGGCTCGCCGGGCGGCTCCGGGATATGCCCGGTGTTGGGAATGCGCCGCTCGGTGGGCTTGAGGCCGAAGAGACCGCAGAAGTGCGCCGGCGTGCGCACCGAGCCGGCAAGATCGCTGCCGACGTCGAACGCGGACAGCGCCGCCGCGACGGCGGCGCCGCCTCCTCCTGTGGATCCGCCCGGCGTGCGCTCGAGGTTCCAGGGATTATTGGTGCGGCCGAAGATCGGATTGTCGGCGCGATAGTCGGCCGAGAGCGGCGGCACGTTGGTCTTGCCGAGCAGGATCGCACCGGCAGCGCGCAGCCGCGCAACGGCGGGCGCATCGCGCTCGGGCACGTGATCCTTGAGCGGCGGATGGCCGCCGGTGGTGCGCAAGCCCGCGGTCTCGAGCGCGTCCTTGATGGTCATCGGCACGCCGTGCAGCGCTCCCCATAGCTCGCCTCGCGCAAGCGCCGCGTCGGCCTCGCGTGCGCGGCGGCTCGCGCCCGGCGCATCGAGCGTGCAGATGGCGTTCAGCGCCGGGTTATGGCGCGAGATCCGCTCGAGGTAGAGCTCAACGAGTTGCGAAGCACTGATGCGGCGCGCGCGAATCGCCGCGGCGAGCTCGACAGCGCTCGAGAAGGGGTCGACCGGCACGGGGGCATTCTAGCCCCCGCGCATTTTGCTACGCGTCAATGCAGCGTGCGAACGAACGTGCGGCCGCGCAGCACGTCCTTGGCGCTCGGGCGCTCGAACATGAAGTCGAGCAGCGCCACCGCGATCTCGTTGTAGATCGCCTCGCACTGCTCGGCGTTGATGAACGGATAGACGCCGATGTCGGTCACGACCAGCTCCCGCTCGAGCGCGAGCGAGCGCAGCTCCTCGGGCAAGGCGGAGGAGTCCTGGACCGTGAAACCGTGCAGCTGCGGGCAACGGTCGAAGATCGCCTCGAGGCGGCCGGCGAGGTCTTCCTCGATCGGCGCCAGCTCGGCGTTCAGGCTTCCTAGCTGTGCGGGCTTCATGGCCTCCCTGCCGCAAGGCGCGTGCCTGCCGGGGGCCTCAATGCAGGTAGCGAACGAAGGTTTTGCCGCGTAGCAGATCCTTGGCTTCGGGCCAGGACGACACGGCGGCGCTGATCGCGGCAGCGATCGTGCCGTAGACCTCGTCGTACTGCGCCTTGCCCAGGCGCGGCGCGAGCGCGATCTCGAAGATGAAAAGCTCGCCATCGAGCGTCGTCGGGTCGATGTGATCGGGCAGGCCCGAGCGGTCGCGCACGCTGAACCGGAAAAGCTCCGGACAGCGTGCGAACACGGCTTCGATCCGCCCGAAGACGCGGGCCTCGATCCTGCGCATGCTCCCTCCCCAGCGACAACTATACTTCGCGGATGGAGCATGGCAACGCCTTGCTGCTGCAGGCCGCGGTCTATTTCGCAGCCGCGGTGATCGCGGTGATGGCGGCGCACCGGCTCGGGCTCGGCTCCGTGGCGGGATATCTGCTCGCCGGCATCGCCATCGGCCCGTGGGGCCTCAGGCTGATCGAGCAGCCCGAGGCGATCCGCGCCTTTGCCGAACTCGGCGTCGTGTTCCTGCTCTTCGTCATCGGCCTGGAGCTCGAGCCCCATCGCCTGTGGAGCATGCGCACGCGCCTCCTCGGGCTTGGGCTTTCGCAGGTGGTGGGATCGATCGTAGTCATCGCGGGCGTCGCGCTGCTCTTCCGCCTCGACATGCGCGTCGCGCTCGTCGCCGGGATGGCGCTCTCCCTCTCGTCCACCGCGCTCGCACTGCAGCCCCTCAACGAGCGCGGCGCGCTCGGCACGCAGGGCGGGCAGGCAACCTTCGCGATCCTGCTGTTCCAGGATATCGCCGTGATCCCGATGCTCGCCGCGCTGCCGCTGCTCGGCGAATCGGGCGGCTGGTCCGGTTTCTCCTGGCAGGGGGTCGGCTTCGCCGTCGCGGTGGTCGTCGGCACGCTGGTGCTCGGCCACTTCATCGCGCGGCCGGTGTTCCGCCATATCGCGCGCACGCGGCTCCGTGAAATTTTTACCGCCTTCGCCCTGCTGCTGGTGCTGGGCATCGCGCTGCTCTTCGAAAAGGCGGGCCTGTCGATGGCGCTTGGCGCGTTCCTCGCCGGGGTGCTGCTCGCCGAATCGGAGTACCGCCACGAGATCGAAGCGGCAATCGATCCGTTCAAAGGGCTGCTGCTGGGGCTGTTCTTCATCTCGGTGGGCATGAGCGTCGACTTCTCGGTGCTGCTCGCGCGGCCTTGGATCGTCGTCGGCCTGATCGTGGGTCTTTTCATCCTCAAGAGCGCGGTGCTGTGGCTCATCGCGCACCTCGCGCGGCTGGCCGTGAGCGAGCGGCCGCTGTTTATCCTGCTCCTTGCCCAAGGCGGCGAATTCGCCTTCGTCATTCTCGGCCTTGGTGCGCTGAACGACGCGATTCCCGAGCCGACTGCGCAGGCGATCACGCTCGCGGTGGCGCTCTCGATGCTGCTCACGCCCTTCCTCCTGGTCGTGCACGATCGCTTCATCGCGCCGCGCATCGTCGATCCCGCCTCTGATCCCACGGCGCGCGAGCCGGACCAGCCCGAGCCCGGAAGCGTGATCGTCGCGGGCCTCGGCCGCGTCGGCCAGGTGGTGGCGCGCCTGCTCAACGCGAGCGGCTTTCACCCGACGGTGCTCGACGACGATCCGGACCACGTCGAGCAGTCGCGCCAGTTCGGCTTCCGCGTGTTCTATGGCGACGCCACGCGGCTCGACCTCTTGCACGCGGCCGGCGCCGACAGCGCCGATCTCCTGATCATCGCGCTCGATGAGCGCGAGTCGATCACGCAGCTCGCGCGCATCGCGCGCGCGAACTTCCCGCGCCTGCGCCTCATCGCCCGCGCCCACGACATGCGCCACATGTTCGAGCTGCGCGACCTCGGCGTGGAGATGATCGAGCGCGAGACCTGGCTCTCCGCGCTCAAGCTCGGCGAGACCGCGCTCGCCGTGTCGACGCAGGACCCGGAGCGCGCCCAGCGCGCGGTGCGCGCCTTCGCCGAGCACGACCACGTGGTGCAGGCGAAGCTCTACGCCGTGCACAAGAGCGCGCCCGACGCGCACATCACGGTGTCGAACGAGCTGCGCGATCAGCTCAAGCGCACGCTCGCCGAGGATGAGGCCGAAGTTAGGGGTAAACTCGCGCCATGAGCGCCCCTGCCAAAGAAGCCCCGCCCGCCGGCAAGCCCGGGGCCGTGGCCCCGGCCAAGGATCCCTACGTCGAGCTCGCCGAGAAGATCTACATCAACCTTTCCGCCCGGGTCTACGGCACGCTCTCGGGCACCGAGCAAAAGAAGCCCGACCCCAAGGCGCTCGCCGCCTTCTGCTTCAAGCTCGCCGATGCTTTCGAGCTGGCGAGCAACGAGACGCCGCGCCGGCTCGCCGAGATCGAGGCGACCAACAAGGCCTCGGTGAAGCTCGCCGACGTCGACCTGTCGAGCGTCTTCCAGTCCACGAAAAAGCCCTGACTTTCGTACTGGTTCACGGCGCCTGGGGCGGCAGCTGGATGTGGCAGCGCGTCGCGCCCCTGCTGCGCGCCGCCGGCCACGACGTCTTCGCCCCTTCGCTCACCGGCCTCGGCGAGCGCACGCACCTCGCCTCGCCCGCGGTCGATCTCTCGACGCACATCGCCGACGTGCTGGGCACCCTCCAGTACGAACGTTTGCAGGAGCTGGTGCTCGTCGGGCACAGCTATGGCGGCATGGTGGTCACGGGCGTCGCCGACCGCGCGCCCGAGCGCATCCGCACGCTCGTCTACCTCGATGCATTCGTGCCGCAGCCGGGCCAGGCGCTGCTCGATCTGGTTCCACCGCAGGTGCGTGACGCCATGCCGTCTGAAGGATGGCAAGCACCGCCGCTGCCGCCGCAGGCGCAGGGCATGACCGATCCAGCCGAGCTCGCGTGGCTCGAGGGGCGGCGCAACGCGCAACCGATGAAGACCTTTACCCAGCCGCTCGCGCTCGAGGGCCGCTATCGCGGCCAGCGCGTATACGTCTGCTGCACCGGCTACTCGCCCTCGAGCTTCGCGCCCTTCGCCGAGCGCGCGCGAAACGATCGGGCGTGGCGCTACCACGAGCTGCCGACGCACCACTATCCTCACGTCTCGCTGCCGCGCGAAACCGCCGGCGTGCTGCTCAACTACGCATAGGAGGATCCCGATGAAACGCTTGCTGCCCATTGCCCTGCTCATCGCCCTGGCGGCGTGCAACACCCAGGTGACGAAGGAAGAGATGGCGACCGCGGACTATGGCCCGAAGCCGGTGAACTACCAGGACGAGATCCGCTCGTACCTCGGCCTGCGGCTGACCGACCCGAAGGACGCGATCGTCGAGTTCCGCGCCGGCCCGCAGCAGCTCTACAACCGCGGCACGCCGGTGCGCGGCGAGCAGTACGGCTGGGGCGTGTGCGTCTGGGTGAACGACAAGAACAAGTCCGGCGCCTACGACGGCTTCTATCCCATGAGCTTCGTCCTGAGGAACGAGAAGATCGTCGCGGTCAATGGCGGCCCCGACGACGCCAACATCATCGGCTCGCGCTACGCGCGCGAGCAGTGCGAGCGGCTGGGCGCGCCCTTCAAGCAGTAATCAGGGCTTGCCGAGGAAGTCGGACTTGCCGATTTCCACGCCGTTGTGGCGCAGGATGTTGTAGGCCGTCGTGACGTGGAAGTAGAAGTTCGGGTAAGCGACGCCGAGCAGGTATTGCATGCCCTTGTAGCGCCGCTCGCCGCTTCGCATCTGCAGCACGATCTCCTTGTCCTCGGTGCCGTCGATCTTGCCCGCGCCGACCGACTCGATGAAGTCGAGCGTCTTCGCGATGCGGCTCTTCAGCTCGGCGAAGCTCTGCTCGGTGTCTTCGTGCTTCGGGATCTCGACGCCGGCCAGGCGTGCGACCGCCCCCTTGGCGGTATCGCAGGAGATCTGCACCTGGCGCGTGAAGGCAAACATGTCGGGAAATAACCGGGCGCTGGTCAGCGCGGCCGGCTCGATTTTTTTCGCCGCGCAATGCGCCTCGGCCTTGTCGATCAGCGTCGAGAGGTTTCGCAGCATGGCGGCGAAGCGCGGCGTGGAAGCCTGATACATTGAAATGGTCATGATTGGGCATTCTAAGCGCTTGTTCTACGGCTGGTACATGGTCGCCGCGGGCTCGGCGATGCAATTCCTGCAGGCCGGCCTGATGACGCAGTCGTTCGGCGCCTACGTCGCGGTGCTGCAGGCCGAGCGCGGCTGGAGCAAGACCGCGCTCTCCGGCGCGGCGGCGCTGCAGCAGATGGAAGCGGCGATCCTCGGGCCGCTGCTGGGCTGGTTCATCGACCGCTTCGGCCCGCAGGGCATGATCCGCGTCGGCGTTTTCGTCTTCGGCGTGGGGCTGATGCTGCTAAGCCAGACCGACACGCTGCTCGCGTTCTACGGCGCATTTCTGGTGGTCGCGCTGGGTTCC
>DASXRW010000535.1:0-2637 GCA_036506355.1 Burkholderiales bacterium | reverse complement strand
CGCCGGTCGTCATCAAGGAGTACCTGCCCTCGACGCTCGCGGTGCGCACCGAAGCCGGCGCGTCGCCCAAAGTCGCCGCCACCGATCTGGCGCGCTTCCGCTACGGCCTGAAGTGCTTCTTCGAGGAAGGCCGCGCGCTCGCCAAGCTGCAGCATCCGAACGTGGTGCGCGTGCTGAACTTCTTTCGCGCCAACGAGACCGTCTATCTCGTGATGCGCTACGAGCGCGGGCGCTCGCTGCAAAAGCACATCGAGAACCGCAAGGGGATGCCCGACGAGACCTGGGTGCGGTCCACGTTCGCGCAGCTCCTGAATGGCCTGCGCGAAGTGCATTCGAACAAGCTCCTGCACCTCGACATCAAGCCGGCCAACGTCTACCTGCGCAACGACGGCTCGCCGCTCCTGATCGACTTCGGCGCCGCGCGCCAGACGCTTACCGCCGAAGGCATCAAGCTGCCGCCGACCTACACGCCGGGCTTCGCCGCGCCCGAGCAGTACGCGCGCAAGACGGAGCTCGGGCCCTGGACCGACATCTATTCGGTCGGCGCCACGGTCTACTCCTGCTTTGCCGGCGCGGCGCCGCAGCCCGCGCATCTGCGGCTCGAGAAGGACGAGCTGGTGCCCGCGCGCCGCGCGTGGGCCGAGCACTATTCGGCGGTGCTGCTCGACATCATCGACTGGTGCCTGCGTCTCGATCACCTCGAGCGGCCGCAGAGCGTGTTCGCGCTGCAGAAGGCACTGCTCGGCGAGAAGGAGCCCGAGCGACGCAAGAGCGCGAGATGAAATACGCCGTCGTACAGCAGACCCGCCTCGGCGCGCGCCGCATGAACCAGGACCGCATCGGCTGCTGGTCGAACTCCGCGTGCCTCTTGCTGGCGGTCGCCGACGGTCTGGGCGGTCACCTGCACGGCGAGGTCGCCGCGGAGCTCGCGATCGCGCTGCTCGGTGCGGCCTTCGAGCGCGAGGCGCGGCCGCGTATCCCGGATCCCGGCGCGTTTCTCTCTCGCGCCATCGGTGCCGGCCACGCCGCGATCCTGCGCGAAGCGCAGAAGCGCGACCTGCCCGATACGCCGCGCACCGTGCTCGTGGCTTGCGTGGTGCAGGATGGCTTCGCGCACTGGCTGCACATCGGCGACAGCCGGCTCTACGTGATCCGGCAGGGGCGCATCCTGCATCGCACGCGCGATCACACGGTGGTGCAGCAACTGATCGACGAAGGACGCATCCGCGAAGAAGCGGTCACTTCGCATCCCGAACGCAATCGCCTGCTGCAATGCCTCGGCGGCTACCAGGCGCCGAAGCCCGACCCGCTGACGAGCGAGCGGCTCGCGAAGAACGACATCGTGCTGCTGTGTTCGGATGGCTTCTGGGGCCCGCTCACGCAGCGCCAGATGCTGCATGCTTTGATGGCGCGCGATCTCAACGCGGCGATCCCCGAGCTGGTGGAGCTCGCCGAGCAGCGCGCCGGTCGCGAATGCGATAATGTCTCGGTGCTCGCGATGGCGTGGGAGGAAGAGCAGGTGAGCACGCCCGCAGCGCCCGCGCCCGAGCACACGCAGGTGCAGGACTTCACCGCCACCGACCTCGATTACATGCGCATGTCCGACGAGGACATCGAGAAGGCGATCGCCGACCTCAAGGCGGCGTTGCGCAAGAGCTCCGCGCCTTGAGAGCCGGCAGTCGGCGCCCAGGCGAGTTGCGCCCGGTGCGCATTCAGCGCTCGTATACCAAGCATGCGGAGGGCTCGGTGCTGATCGAGTTCGGCGATACGCGCGTGCTGTGCACCGCCTCGGTCGAGGAGCGCGTGCCGCCGTTCCTCAAGGATTCCGGCCGCGGCTGGGTCACCGCCGAGTACGGCATGCTGCCGCGTTCGACCAACACGCGCACCGACCGCGAGGCCGCGCGCGGCAAGCAGAGCGGCCGCACGCAGGAGATCCAGCGCCTGATCGGCAGGGCGCTGCGCGCCGTGATCGATCTTTCCGCGCTTGGCGCGCGCACCGTGCATCTCGACTGCGACGTGCTGCAGGCCGACGGCGGCACGCGCACCGCCGCCATCACCGGCGCGTTCGTCGCCCTGCACGACGCCATCGGCTGGCTCGAGCGCAAGGGGCTCGTGCGCCAGCGCGTCGTCAAGGACTTCGTGGCGGCGATCTCGGTCGGCGTCCACCAGGGCACGCCGCTGCTCGATCTCGACTACACCGAAGACTCGGCCTGCGGCTGCGACATGAACGTCGTCATGACCGGCGCCGGCAACTTCGTCGAGCTGCAGGGCACCGCCGAGGGTCAGCCGTTCGACCGGACCACGCTGGACAGCCTGCTGGACCTCGCGGTGCTCGGCTGCGCCGAGCTGACCGAGCTGCAGCAGCGGGTGCTGTCGGCGTGACGAGGAGGCTGCTGTTGGCCACCCGAAACCCGAAGAAGCTGGCCGAGCTGCGCCGCATCCTGGCCGCCGAGGTCTCCTCGTCGGACGTCGAGATCATCGGCCTGGACGACGTCCCGCGCTACCCGGAGGCGCCCGAGACCGGGTCGACGTTCGCCGAGAACGCGCTGCTCAAGGCGCGGGAGGCGGCCCGTCGCACCGGTCTTCCGGCGGTGGCCGACGACTCCGGGCTGGTCGTCGACGCGCTGAACGGGATGC
>DASXRW010000534.1:0-7712 GCA_036506355.1 Burkholderiales bacterium | reverse complement strand
ACATCCGCTTCGCCTCGGTGTACCGCCAGTTCGAGACGCTCGACGATTTCCGCGACGCCGTCCAGGAAGTGAAATCGCCGCGCCGCCGGCGCAAATAGCAGTGAGCTTCACCCCGCTCGACCAGGCGATGATGCGCCGCGCGCTGTCACTGGCCGAGCGCGGCCTGTTCACCACGAGCCCGAATCCCCGCGTGGGCTGCGTCGTCGCCCGCGACGGCAAGATCATCGGCGAGGGCTGGCACGAACGCCAAGGCGGCCCGCACGCCGAGGTGCGCGCGCTCGAGAACATCGATGCCGCCGGCGCCACGGTTTACGTGAACCTGGAGCCGTGCAGCCATCATGGCCGCACGCCGCCCTGCGTCGATCTCCTGCTGCGCGCGAAAGTCCATCGCGTGGTGGCGGCGATGCGCGATCCGAATCGCGAGGCGGCCGGCGGCGGCGAGCGCCTCGCCGCGGCGGGGATCCGCTTCGAGCACGGCCTGCTGGAGGAAGAGGCGCGCGAGCTCAACATCGGCTTCCTCTCGCGCGTTACGCGCGGCCGGCCCTGGGTGCGGCTCAAGGTGGCCGCTACTCTCGACGGCCGCACCGCGCTTCCCGATGGACGTTCGCAATGGATCACCGGCGCCGAGGCACGGCGCGACGGGCACCGCTGGCGCGCGCGCGCCTGTGCGATCCTCACGGGCATCGGTACGGTGCGCGCGGACGATCCGCAGCTCACCGTGCGCGAGGTCGAGACGCCCCGTCAGCCGCTGCGCGTGATCGTCGACAGCCGGCTGGAGACGCCGCCGAATGCGCGCGTGCTTCCAGCCCTCGTCTTCTCGGCGCGCGCGGGCAGGCTGCCCGATGCCGAGGTCCTCGCGCTGCCCAATGCGAACGGCAAAGTCGACCTGCCGCGCATGCTGGAGGTGCTCGCCGAGCGCGGCGTGAACGAGCTGCACGTCGAAGCGGGCTTCCGGCTCAATGGCTCGCTGGTGCGCGAGGGCTGCGTCGACGAGTTCCTGGTCTACGTCAACCCCAGCTTCCTCGGCGACGGCGCCCAGGGCATGCTCGACTTGCCGTTGCCCGGCTCGCTCGACGGGCGCCTACGCCTGCGCGTGCTGTCGGTCGATCGGCTAGGCGACGACCTTCGGTTGCTGGCGCGCCCCGCATAGCGCCGCTCTGAGAATCTCGATCGCTACGCGCCCGGTGCGTCCGGTGGGGTCGAGGCGCGGGCTGTACTCCACCAGCTCGACCGCGGCGAGGTCGGGCCGGCCGCCGATGCGCTCGAGCGCGCGCGCGAGCTCCGCACCCGAGACCCCGTCGGGCACGGGCGTGCCCACGCCCGGCGCCTCGTCGGGCGTCACGACGTCGAGGTCGATGCTGATGCCGAAGGCCGCGGTGCCGCGCGTTACGATCGCGACGGCTTCGTCCAGCACCGCCGCAATGCCACGCGTGCGGATCTCGTCCATGTAGATCACCCGCACGCCGAGGTGCTCGAGCCGCGCCTGCTCCTCGGGCTCGAAGCTGCGTACGCCGATCAACGCCACATGCCGTGGTTCGATCACGCCGGTTGCCAGACCGTAGAGCGGGTCATCGTCCTCGCCGAGCAGCCACGCGAGCGGCATGCCGTGGAGGCGCCCGGTATGGCTGGTGCGCGGCGTGTGCGCATCCATATGGGCGTCGATCCACACGAGCCCGAGCTCGCCCTTGATGCAGCGCGCGACGCCGGTCCAGGTGCCGCCGGCGCAGCTATGGTCGCCGCCGAGCACGCACGGCAGGTGTCCGCGTTGCAATGAATCTGCCACCGCCGAGGCGAGCAGGCCGCAGAGCTTGCTCACGGCGAGCTGCTTGCGTCGCTCGGTGTGCGAAGGCGACAGGATCGGGCCGGCGCGCAGCGACACGCCGCAGCGCTCGAGCTCGCGGATGACGAGCGGCGTCAGCACCGCCGGCGCCTCGGCGCAACCGGGCTCGGCACCGCCGAGTCCCCAGGCCGCGCCGATCAATTCGACTTGTCGTTGCATATCTACGTTGTACTCGATGCCGCGCTACAGGCCATGCCCGAACGCGCCATTGGCGCCCGGTGTCCAAGGATAGGCGCCTGATGGCGCGACGTGGAGAGAGCCATGCTGGCACGTGCAGCCGAGATGCGGCGATGGCAGGACTGGGCGAGCTTCGCGCTCGGGCTCTGGCTTGCGGTGTCGCCCTGGTTCGCGGACTACGCGGCGCACGATGTCGCGACCGCCAATGCCGCGGTTTGCGGCCTGGCGCTGGCGCTCACCGCGCACTTCGGCTTCAGCTGCGATCACCTCAGCACCGAGTGGCTCAATCTCGCCGGCGGCGTGTGGCTGCTCGGCGCGCCGTTCGTGCTCGGCTTCGAAGGCCATCACGTCGCGGCGGTCAACGCGATCGTGGTCGGCGGCTTCATCGCGGTCCTCTCCGCATGGGCGCTCGAGCTCGATCGCGAGCTCGGCAGGCTTTGGCATAGGTTGAACGCGGGGCATTAGCCGTTAGACCGCGCTTTTGCGCTACCCTCCGCGCCATGTTCACGGGGATCGTGCAGGCGGTGGGGAAGATTGTGCGCCTCGACCCCCTGGAAATCGAATCGAGCGCCTTCGATTTGTCCGACGTCGCGGTCGGCGACTCGATTTGCGTGCAGGGCGCATGCCTGACCGTGACCGCGCTGACTCGCAAGGGCTTCACGGCCGACGTGTCCGCTGAAACCCGCAGCGTCACCGGCGGCCTCGACCGGGCCGGCGCCCTCGTCAACCTCGAAAAATCCCTCGCGCTCGGCGAGCGCCTCGGCGGCCACCTCGTCGCGGGCCACGTCGACGGCGTCGGGGAAGTCCTGGCGCTGGCCGATGGCGTGCTCAGGATCCGCGCGCCGCGCGAGCTTGCCCGCTACATCGCCCGCAAAGGGTCGATCTGCGTCGACGGCGTGAGCCTTACGGTGAACCGCGTCGACGCCGAGGTGTTCGACGCCTATCTGATTCCGCATACGCTCGAGGTCACCACGCTCGCCCGGCTCGCCGCTGGCGCCCGCGTCAACCTGGAGGTCGACCTCATAGCTCGCTATGTCGACCGCCTGCTGGCGCAAAGCCGGGCGTAATCCTTACAGGCCGGTCCCTGACTTACATGGGGTAGTGGCGCTTTACGACGTCGACGCTCCGGCACGACGGTTGCATCCCGGCCCGCCGTATGCCTGTGCGGAGCCCGAAGTGGCCGTTCACGCCCGCGGCCGTCGAGTACTCGCCGGACGAATGGGGCGGCGTCTATATCCTGTGGCGCGGCGAGACCATCCTGTTTATCGGCTCGGCCCCCGACGCCGGCCACAGCATCAAGGGTGACTTGCTCGCGCACCTGAAAGGCGAGCGCGGGCCCTGCACCCAGGAGGCCACGCATTACGGCTGGGAGCTCTCGCAGAACCCGAAGCAGCGCGAGCTCGAGCTCCTGAAGGAATACGTCGAGCGCTACCGCTCCTATCCCCGCTGCAACGAGGCGAGGTAAGCACGGCGGCGGGTAGGATGCGCGCGCATGAGCCGCATCCGCTTCCGCATTTCATTCGATGGTGCATTGCCGATCAACGCGCGGCGCGACGAGGTTAGCGCCGCCGTCGAGCGCCACCCGGTAGTCATCGTCTGCGGCGAGACCGGATCGGGCAAAACGACGCAGCTGCCGAAGATGCTGCTGGAGATGGGCCGCGACAAGAACGCGCGCATTGCCCACACGCAGCCACGGCGCATCGCGGCGCGCTCGGTCGCCGCACGCATCGCCGAAGAGCTGGGCACCGAGCTCGGCGGCGTGGTGGGCTGCAAGGTGCGCTTCCACGACCAGGTCGGGCCGCGCACGGCGCTCAAGCTGATGACCGACGGCATGCTGCTCGCCGAGACACAGGGCGACCGCGAATTGCGCGAGTACGACTCGATCATCCTGGATGAGGCGCACGAGCGCAGCCTGAACATCGACTTCCTGCTGGGCTACGTCAAGCGCCTGACCGCGCGGCGACCCGAGCTGCGCGTGGTGGTGACCTCCGCCACGATCGATGCCGAGCGCTTCTCGCGCCATTTCGACGGCGCGCCGGTGATCGAAGTCTCGGGCCGCTTGTATCCGGTCGAGTTGCGCTATCGCCCGGTCGGCGGCGACGCCGAGGACACCACGCGCGACGAAGAGGAGGCGGCGCTCGCCGACGCGGTCGACGAGCTTTGCCGCGAAGGCCCGGGCGACGTGCTGGTGTTCCTCCCGGGCGAGCGCGAGATCCGCGACGCCGCCGACACGCTGCGCCGCCGCGGGCCGCGCAACCTCGAAATCCTGCCGCTCTATGCGCGGCTCTCCGCCGCCGAGCAGGATCGCGTCTTCAAGCCGACCGGCGCAAGGCGCGTGGTGCTCGCGACCAACGTCGCCGAGACCTCGCTCACCGTGCCGCGCATCCGCTACGTGGTCGACACCGGCTTCGCGCGCGTCAAGCGCTACAGCTATCGCCAGAAGGTGGAGATGCTGCGCGTCGAGCCGATCTCGCAGGCCGCCGCGCAGCAGCGCGCCGGCCGCTGCGGCCGCGTCGCGCACGGCGTGTGCATCCGCCTGTACTCGGAAGAGGATTTTCTCAAGCGCCCGGAATTCACCGACCCCGAGCTGCTGCGCTCCTCGCTCGCTTCGGTGATCCTGCGCGCGAAGAGCCTGGGCCTGGGCGAAGTCGCCGACTTCCCGTTCCTCGATCCGCCGACTCCGCGCGCCATCGCCGACGGGTACGCGCTCCTCGGCGAGCTCGGCGCCGTGGACGATGCGAACGAATTGACGAGCGTGGGAAGTGAGCTCGCGCGCCTGCCGCTCGATCCGCGCATCGGCCGCATGCTGGTGGCTGCGCGCGAGGAGCGTTGTCTTGCCCAAATGCGCGTCATCGCCGGCGCCCTGTCGGTGCAGGACCCGCGCGAGCGCCCGCTCGACAAGGCGGCGACGGCCGACGAGCGCCATGCGCGCTTCGCCGATGAGCGCTCCGACTTTCTCGGCTTCCTGAAGCTCGCGCAGCTCTTCGAGGGCAAGATGGAAAAGGCCTGCCGCGAGAATTTCCTCTCGATCCCGCGGATGCGCGAATGGCGCGATGTGACGGCGCAGCTTGCGCGTACGTTGCGCGAGCTGGATTGGCCGGAATCCTCGGCGAACGCGGATCGCCCGGAAGGCTACCGCGCCATTCATCGCGCGCTGGTCGCCGGCCTGTTGGGCAACGTCGGAACGCGCGATGAGGCCGAAGGCAGTTACACCGGCGCACGCGGCATCAAGTTCTGGATCCATCCCGGCTCGTGGGTGAAGAAGCCCGGCCGCTGGGTCGCCGCCGCCGAACTCGTCGAGACCACGCGGCTCTTTGCCCGCAGTGTGGCGGCCATCGAGCCGCGCTGGCTGGAGGACATCGGCGGCCATCTCATCAGGCGCGAGCACTACGAGCCGCAATGGGATGCGCGCCGCGGCGAGGTGATCGCGCTCGAGCGCGGCTCGCTCTATGGCCTGCCGGTGTACAGCAACCGGCGCGTCGGCTACGGGCCGATCGACCCGCAGGCCGCGCACGAAATTTTCATCCGCGCGGCGCTGGTGCAGGGTGAGCTCGAAACGCGCGCACCGTTCCTCGCGCATAACCGGCGGCTGATCGCCGAGATCGAGCGCCTCGAGCACAAGTCGCGCCGTCCGGACATCCTGGTCGACGAGGAGCTGATCCACGCCTTTTACGCCGAGCGCGTCCCCGCGCACCTCTACAGCGCCGCGGCATTCGAGCAGTGGCGGGTGCGGGCCGAGCGCGACGACAAGCGGCTGCTGTACCTCTCGCGCGAAGAGCTGATGCGCCACGAGGCGGCGGGCATCACGACGGACAATTTCCCGCCCGAGCTCGCGCTCGGCCCCAACCGCTTTGCGCTCGAGTATCACTTCGAGCCGGGCTCGCCGCGCGACGGCGTGACCATGACCGTGCCGCTCGCACTCCTCAACCAGGTGCCGCTGCACCGCACCGAATGGCTGGTGCCCGGACTGCTGAAGGAAAAGCTGCGCGCGCTCGCCAAGGCGATCCCGCAGCGGCTGCGGCACAAGCTCGGCGCGCTCGAAGACTTTGCGGCGGCCTTCTGCGCGTCGGTCGCGCCATCGGACGCGCCGCTCGCCACGGCGATCGCGCGCTACGTCCGCGCCGAGTTCAATCTCGAGGTGCCGCTCGACGCCTTCCGGCCCGACTCGGTCCCCTCGCACTTGCGCATGAACTTCCGCGTGATCGACGACACCGGGCGCCAGCGGGCCATGGACCGCGACTTGGCGGCCATCAAACGCGCGTTGGGCGAGGAGGCTAAGACCGTGCTGCAGCAGGAAGCGCCGCTCGACGAAGGCACGCGCTACACCGGGTGGACGATGGGCGAGCTGCCGGAGATCATGGAGATCCAGCGCGGCGGGCAGACGCTGGTCGGATACCCGGCGCTCGTGGATGCGGGCGATGCCGTCACGCTGCAGGTATTCGAGTCGCCGGAGAAGGCGCGCGAGGCGCATGCGGACGGCGTGCGGCGGCTCCTGGCGATCGCCTTTCGCGACCGCATCCGCGATCTGGAACGCGCGCTGACGAAAGACGTCGCGCTCGCGCCGCTCAAAGCGGACGTGATTCGCGCCGCCATCGACCGCGTGTTTCTTTCCGAGTCGCTGCCGATGATCCAGGCGGAATTCGCGCGGCGCGTGGAGGAGGGCCGCAGCCGCTTCACGCTGATCGCGCAGGAGATCGCGCGCTCGGCGGCGCAGATCCAGGCGGAACGCGCCGCGCTCGAGAAGCGCCTGGCTGCGCTGGAGAGAAGCTTTCCGCAGGCGGTGGACGATATTCGCGCGCAGCTCGCCCGGCTGCTGGCGCCGGGCTGGCTCGCGCGCACCCCGTGGCAGCGCCTGCAGCACCTGCCGCGCTATCTGAAAGCGGCCGGCCTGCGCCTGGATAAGCTGCGCGCCGACCCGCAGCGCGACCAGCGGCTCGCCGTCGAGTTCGCCGCGCTAGAGCAGCCGTTTCGCCGCGAGCTCGGCGCACGCAGCCGCGACGGTGCGCTCAGCCCGGAGCTCGACCAGTTCGGCTGGCTGCTCGAGGAGCTGAGGGTGTCGCTCTTCGCGCAGGAATTGCGCACGCCGGTGCCCGTGTCGCTCAAGCGCCTGGCGAAACTCTGGCAGAGTGTGCGCCGATGAGCGTAGCGCGCTCGCTCCTGTACGCGGCGGCCAACGTGCTGCATCCGCGCATGCTGTGGCTGATGCTCTGGCCGATGCTCGTAGCGGTGGCGATCTGGGGGAGCCTCGCGCTCTTCCTCTGGGGCCGGCTGGCGCGGCGCATCGCGCTCTGGCTGCAGCAGGGGCTCGACTACGCGCTCGCCTGGGCGCACCTCGACCTCGGCGCTGCGGCGCTCGTGGCGGCGAACGTGCTGCTGTTCCTGCTTTTCGTACCTCTGGTCTATTTGACCGCGCTGTTTATCTTGAGCCTCTTCGGCATGCAGCAGATGGTGAATTACGTGGCGAGCCGCTCGTATCCGTCGCTCGAGCGCCGCCGTGGCGGCGGCATCGCCGGCACGGGCTGGAACAGCCTGGTGGCCTTTGTCGGCCTGCTGCTCCTCGGGCTGCTGAGCGTGCCGTTCTGGCTTTTTCCGCCGCTCTGGCCGGTGATCCCGCTCGTCATCCTCGCTTGGGTCAACCAGCGCTTGTTGCGCTACGACGCGCTCGCCGAGCACGCCGATCCGCAGGAGATGAAGC
>DASXRW010000533.1:0-5812 GCA_036506355.1 Burkholderiales bacterium | reverse complement strand
TTGCCGCTCGTGTTGACGAACCAGTGGCGATCGCGAGCCGCGAGGATGCTGCCGTTGCCCTTGAGCACGACGTGCGCGTTCAGGTTTTCCGACAGCGCCCGCGCGGCCTTGACGCGATCGGCCTGCACCGTGGCCGTGCTTTCCGCGAGGAGCCGCGCGGCTTCCGCGGGATGCGGCGTCACGATGGTCTCGGCGCGGCGCCGCGCGCAGGCGTGCCGCAGGTCCTCGCTTTGCGCGATCAGGTTCAGCGCATCGGCGTCGAGCACGCAGGGCAGCTCGCTCGCGAGCGCGGCGCCCACCAGCGTCTCCGCGCGCTCGCTCTGGCCGAGCCCGGGGCCGACCACCAGCGCATTGAGATCCTGGCCGAGCGCGTCGTCGGCGTGGCGCAGCATCAGCTCGGGCGCGGCGGCATCGACCGGCAGCGTGGTATCGAGCAGCCCGACGTAGACGCGGCCGGCGCCGAGCTTCAGCGCCGCGCGACCGGCGAGCAGCGCCGCGCCGCTCATGCCCGTTGCGCCGCCGACGATGCCGAGCGAACCGGCCATGCCCTTGTGGAAGTTGCGCGGGCGGCGCTTGAGCACGTTGCGGAAGAGCTCGGGGGAGGCCACCCAGGCAGCCGGGTTCTGCGGCGGCAGGCCGAGATCGGCCACGCTGATCTCGCCGCAATGATCGGGGCCATCGAGCGTCAGCAGGCCGGGTTTGAGGCCGATGAACGTGATGGTGTGCGTGGCGCGCACGGCGCGTCCCATTACGCGCCCGGTGTCGGAATGCAGTCCGCTCGGGATGTCGAGCGCGAGCACCGGGCAGCTCTGCCGGTTCGCGTAGTCGATAAGGCGCGCATAGTCGCCGTCGATGTCGCGCGCCAGACCGATGCCGAAGAGCCCGTCGATGATGAGTCCCCACGCCTTGTCCGCCGGGACCTCCGGCCGATCGACCAGCGTGACGCGAAAGAACTGCTCCTGAAGGCGCGCAGCCGCGATCTTTGCGTCGCCGCCGTTGTTGCCCGGGCCGGCGAGCACCAGGACATCCTTCTGCCGGTCGGAAGCGAGGCGCGCGGCAAGCTCGGCGGCGGCGGTGCCGGCGCGCTCCATCAGCGGCGGTTCGACTTCGCCCGCGGCCTGCTCGATTCGCCGGATATCGTCCGTTAGGTAGATCGGACTAGGCACGCCAGCATTCTAAGTGCAGGGCGCGTGAAAAAATCCCCGGCGTGCTCGGGCTCCAGCACGACCGCATCCTGATGTATCACGGCACGCCGCGCCGCGACGCTCTAGCGCTCGAGCGGCAGCTGCGCCTGGTGAGCCTCGCATTCCCCGTGGTGCCGCTCGATGCGCTGATGGCCGGAAAGAACGGCCGCGCGCGCGTCGCGCTTACCTTCGACGACGGCCTGCGCAGCAACATCGAGGTCGGGTATCCGATCCTGCGCAAGCTCGGCCTGAGCGCCACCTTCTTCGTCTGCCCCGGTCTCATCGACCGCGGCCAGTGGCTGTGGAACCACGAGGCGCGCCAGCGCCTGCTGTCATTGCAACAGCCCGAATTGGAAGAACTTGCCACGCTGCTCGGCGCCCCGACCAGCGTCGAAGCGTTCGTCGAGTGGCTGAAGACGTTGAAGATCGCCGCGCGCCGGCGCGTCGAGCAGCAGATTCGCAACGCGACTCCGGATTTCAAGCCGAGCGCCGAGCAGCGCGAAGAATTCGATCTGGCGAGCTGGCAGGAGCTGGAGCGCCTGGATCCTTCCGTCGTGACGATCGGCTCGCACACCATGACCCACCCGATCCTCACCTCGCTCAGCGCGGAGGAGACCGAGGCCGAGACGCGCGACAGCCGCATGGCGCTTGAGCAGCGCCTTGAGCGGCCGGTATCGCTCTTCTGCTATCCGAACGGGGAATTGAACGACGGCGCGCTCGCGAGCGCGCGGCGCCACTATCGCTCGGCGGTCACGACCGACGTAGGCAGGCTCGAAGGCCAAGTGGATCCGCATCGCTTGCCGCGCTTCGCGGCGCATCCGCAATGGACGCGGCGCCTGGTGCGCCGCATGGTGATCGGTTAGCGCTTCGTAGCGCCCAGCAGCACGTCCGGCAGCCAGGTCGAGAGCGGCGGGAACGCGATGACGATGATGAGCGCCGCCATCATCATGAAGAAAAAGGGGATCGAGGCCCGCGCCACATAGTTGATGTCGCGCCCGCTCATCGTCTGCAGCACGAAGAGATTGAAGCCCACCGGCGGCGTCACTTGGGCGATCTCCACCAGGATCACGATGAAGATGCCGAACCAGATGAGGTCGATGCCCGCCGCCTGCACCATCGGCAGGACGATTGTCATGGTGAGCACGATCATCGAGATGCCGTCGATCACCATCCCGAGCAGCACGTAGATCACCGTCAGCGCCGCAAGCAGGCCGTAGCGGCTCACGTTGAGCGACGTCACCCATTCGGCAAGCGCGCGCGGTATGCCGGTGAAGGCCATGCACGAGCTCATGAAGGCGGCGCCCGCGAGGATGAAAAGGATCATGCACGAGAGGCGGGTCGCCCCCATCAGGCTCGCACGGAAGTTGGCCCAGTTGAGCGTGCCGCTCCACCAGGCGATGGCGAGCGAGCCGAGCACGCCGAAGGCCGCCGCCTCGGTCGCGGTGGCATAGCCGGTGAACATCGTCGCCATGATGAACACGATGAGCACGACGCACGGGATGAGGTTACGCGCCCGGTGCAGCCGTTCACGCATGCTGAGGCGCTCGACTTGCTGCGGCGTCTTCGCGGGATTGAGCAGCGCCCATACGACGATGCAGCCGGAGAACAGCGCCATCAGCACGATGCCGGGCAGCACGCCGGCGATGAACATCTTGAGGATCGAGACTTCCGCGGCGACCGCGTAGACGATCATGATGATCGACGGCGGGATCAGCAGGCCGAGCGTGCCGGCGCCGCAGAGCGAACCGAGGGTCATGCGCTCGTCGTAGCCGCGCTTCTTCAGCTCGGGCAGCGCCACTTTGCCGATGGTCGCGCACGTTGCCGCCGACGAGCCGGACACGGCGGCGAAGATGCCGCAACCGATGACGTTGACGTGCATCAGCCGTCCGGGGAGCCAGCTCAGCCAGGGCGCGAGGCCCTCGAACATCTCCTCGGACAGGCGCGTGCGGAACAGGATCTCGCCCATCCACACGAACAACGGCAGCGCCGCGAGCGTCCATGAAGCGGTGGCTCCCCAGAACGACTGGAAGAGATTCACCTCCGGCGGCGAGCTGGTGAAAAGCTGCAGGCCGGCGTAGGCGACGACGCTCATCGCCATGGCGATCCACAGTCCGGCGGCGAGCAGCACGAAGAGCAGCGCGATGAGGATGACGCCGATGCCGAGCGTGCCGATCACAGGCGGTCGCTGAAGTCGGCCTGCGCGTTGCGCCGGTCTTCCGCTTGCTGATAAGCAGTTTTGCGTCCACGCAGGTGAGCCACCAGCTCGTCGAGCACCGCGATCAGGAAAACGGCCGAGCCGACGACGAGGCTCAGCTGCGGGATCCAGATGGGAATCTGGATCAGCCCCTGCGCCAGCTCCTTGAATTGCCAGCTCTCGTAGACGAACTTGGACACCGCCCACGTCGCATAGCCCACCACGACGAGCGCGCCGCCGAGGCAGGCCGTTTCGGCGTGTCGCCGCGCGCGCGGCGCCAGTTGCGTCAGCACGAGGCTCACGCGCACCAGCTCTCCTTCGCGGAAGGTGTAGGCGAGCGCAAGGAACGTGGAGGCCGCGCACAGCCACGCGACGATGTCGTCCGCGCCGCGGAAGAGCAGCCCCATCTCGCGCATGCCCGCCTGGAGCAGCATCACCACGGCAACCGAAGCGAGGCAAATCGCCGCGGCGACGCCCGCCGCGGCGTAGAGGCGGTCGAGGAACCGCCTCAAGCTGCTATTTGCCGCGGTAAGTCTTGATCAGCTGCTGGCCTTCCGGCCCGGCCTTCTTCAGCCACTCGTCCAGGATCTGGTTGCCGACCTTCTGGAAGGCGCTCTTCATGGCGGCATCGGGCTGGTGGATCGTCATGCCGTTCTTCTGCAGCATCTCGTTCGCCTCGAACTGGCGCGCCTTGGACATGCCCCAGCCGCGCGATTCTGCCTTGGCGCCGGCGTCGCGCAGCGCCTTCTGCTGGTCCTGCGGCAGGCGCGAGAAGCCGCGGGTGTTCACCACCACCGCATTCTTCGGATGGAAGGCGCTCGTGTTGTAGTAGTTCTTCACGAACTCCCAGGCCTTGGTGGACGTGCCGGTGGCCGACGAGGTGATCATCGCCTGGATGCCGCCGGTGGCGAACATCTGCGGCACGTCGGGCACTTGCACCACGGTCGGGCTCGCGCCGAGCAGCTCGGCGAGGCGCGCGGTGAGCGGGCTATAGGTGCGGAACTTGGTGCCTTTCAGGTCGGCGATGCTTTTCAGCGGCTCCTTCGTGTAGATGCCCTGGCCCGGCCATGCGACCGAGTAGAGCAGCGTCAGCCCGCGCGAGCCCAGGTGCTTCTCGAGCAGCGGCTTCTGCGCCTGGTAGAACTTGAGCGCGTCGTCGTAGCCGGCGGCGACGAACGGAATGTTGTCGGCCTCGAACATCGGGTCTTCGTTGCCGAACTGCGAAAGCAGGAACTCGGCGATATTCACCTGCCCGGTGGACACGGCGCGCAGGATGTCCGGATGCTTGATGAGCGAGCCGTTCGAGTGCACCTGGATCTCGAGCTTGCCGCCGGTCGCCTTCTGCACGTCCTCGACGAACTGGCGCACGTTGCGCGTATGGAATTCGCCGTCGGAGTAGGGCGTCGGCATGTCCCACTTGGTTTGTGCCGACGCGAAGCTGCATACCGCGAGCGCGGCCGCAGCGACGAGTGTTCTCTTCATTGCATCCTCCTCGTTCGAGTCGGCGGCATCTTAGCGTAGTTCATCGCGGACAGCCCGTGCCAGGGCGAGGCTGGAGGTGAGGCCGGGCGACTCGATGCCATAGAGCTGCACGAGGCCCGGCACGCCGTGCTTGCTCGGGCCCTGCATCTCGAAGTCCGGCGCCGGCTCGCCGGGTCCCGCGGTCTTCGGGCGGATGCCCGCATAGCCCGGTGACAGGGAATTATCGGGAAGCCCCGGCCAGTAGCGGCGGATCGCGGCGTAGAAGCGCTCCGCGCGGCGCGGATCGACGTCGTAGTCGATGCGCTCGACCCATTCGACGTCCGGACCGAAGCGCGCCTGTCCCGCGAGATCGAGCGTGACGTGCACGCCGAGGCCGCCGGGCTCGGGCACCGGATAGATCAGCCGCGAGAACGGGCTTCTTTTATTCAACGAATAATAATTTCCTTTCGCATAGAGCTCGCGCGGCACCAGATGTGCGGGGTAACCGTCGATGGATTTCGCCACGCTCGGTGCGCGCAATCCAGCGCTGTTGACGAGCACGGCGCAGCGGATCGGCTCGCTCCCGGTCACGTGCAACTCAAACCCACCGCTTCGTACAGCCGCCCTTTCCAGGCCGCTGCGTAATGCGAGCATTGCACCGCTGGCCTCGGCGTCGCCGAGGTAGGCGAGCATCAGCGCGTGGCTGTCGATGATGCCCGTCGACGGCGAATGCAGCGCGCCCATGCAGAAGAGCTCGGGCTCCATGCGCGCCACCTCGTCTTTTGCGATCCAGTCGACGTCGGTCGCGCCGTTCGCGTGCGCTTTCGCGCGAATGTTTTCCAATTCCTTTAATTGATTGGGGTTCGTGGCGACGATGAGCTTGCCGCAGCGCCGGTGCGGCACGCCGTGCGTCGCGCAGTACTCATAGAGCAGGCGCCTGCCCTCGACGCAGCTCCGGGCTTTGAGCGACCCC
>DASXRW010000532.1:0-6259 GCA_036506355.1 Burkholderiales bacterium | reverse complement strand
CCCGACTCGTCGAGCGTCGGCACGTCGGGCAGCGCGGAGGAGCGCTTGAGGCTCGTCAGCGCAAGCGGCCGCACCTTGCCCGACTTGATGTGCGGCAGCTGCGGCGGCAGGTTGTCGAACATGAGCTGCGTCTCGCCGGCGAGCATCGCCGCCTGCGCCGGGCCGCTGCCGCGGAACGGAATGTGGACGATGAAGGTGTTGGTCATGCCCTTGAAGAGCTCCATCGACATCTGCGGCGACGTGCCGTAGCCGGGCGAGGCGTAGTTGAGCTTCCCCGGATTTTTCCGCAGGTAGGCGATGAGCTCCTGGATGTTGTTCGCCGGGATCGAGGGATGCACCACGAGCACGTTGGGCACGGTGCCGTACAGCCCGACGTAGGCGAAGTCCTTGAGCGGCGAGTAGCTGAGCTTCTGATACATGCTCGGGCTGATGCCGAGCGACGGATTGGCGAGCAGCAGCGTATGGCCGTCTGCGGTGGCACGCACCACGAATTCCGCGCCGACGTTGCCGCCCGCGCCGGAGCGGTTCTCCACCACCACCGGCTGGCCGAGCTCGAGCGCCATGCGCGACTGGATGATGCGCGCCACGAGGTCGATGAGCCCGCCCGGCGGATACGGTACGACGACGTTGATCTGGCGGCTGGGGAAACCCTGCGCGGCGGCCGCGCCACTCGCGAGCAGCGCCGCGATAAGAACGATGGTTCTCATCTACTCCTCCTCGTTGTGCTAACGGCCCTTGAAAACGGGCCTTCTCTTTTCCATGAAGGCTCTGCGGCCTTCGCGGTAGTCCTCGCTCTCGAAGCACTCCTTAACCCAGGCACGGCAGGCCGCGGCATCGTACTCGTTCGCCGTGACCTCGCGAATGATGCGTTTCGCCGCGCGCATGGTGAGCGGCGCGTTGGCCGCGATCATCTCGCAATATTCCCGCGTCAGCTTTTCCAGCTCGGGCACGGGCACCACCTTGTGCACCAGGCCCATGTCCTTCGCTTCGCTCGCCGTGAACTGGCGCGCGGTGATCATGATCTCGCGCGCGAACGCGGGCCCGACGATATCGACCAGCTGCTTCATCGATGCTGCGCGATAGCCAAGACCCATTTTCGCCGCCGGGATCCCGAAGCGCGCATCGTCGGCGGCGATGCGCAGGTCGCAGAGGTTGGCGATGTTCAGCCCGCCGCCCAGGCAGTAGCCGCGGATCATGGCGATCACCGGCTTGTCGAAATGCTTCAGCCGCGACTGTGCCTTCTCGCCGACCTCGTCGTAGTGCGCCACCGTCTCCGCGGTAGAGCGCTGCTTTTCGAACTGCGAGATGTCGGCTCCCGAGACGAACGCCTTGTCTCCCGCGCCCGCAAGCACCACGACGCGGATGGCGTCATCGGCGGCGAACTCGTCGAGTACGTTCGGGATCGCTTCCCACATGTCCAGCGACACGGCGTTGCGCCGCTCGGGGTTATTGAAAATCAGCCAGCCGGTGGCCCCGTCTTTCCGGGAAATGATGCGCTCGGTCATCTAGACCACGCCCTGCGTGCGCAGGCCGGCGATCTCCTTCGGCTCATAGCCGAGCTCCGCCAGGATCTCATCCGTGTGCTGGCCGATCTCGGGAGTCGCGGTCTTGATTTCAGCGGGCGTGCGCGAGAGCCGCGCCGCCTGGTTGAGGATCTTGAAACGCCCGAGCCGCGGATGCTCGACTTCGACCGCCGCGCCGAGGTGCTGCACCTGCGGGTCGGCAAACACCTCGTCCATCTTGTAGATCGGGCCGCAGGGCACGCCGATCTTGTTCAGCGCCTCGATCCACTCGGCAGAGGAGCGCTTGGCGAGCGCCTCGTTCATCACCGCGTTGAGCGCGGCGCGATTCTTCGCGCGCAGCTCGTTGCTCTTGAAGCGCTCGTCGGTCGCAAGCTCTTCGTGACCGAAGAGCTTGCAGATGCGCGTCCACATGCCGTCGCCGGAAGCGGCGACGTTGATGTAGCCGTCGGCGGTCTTGTACGCGGAGGTCGGCATGCTGGTCGGGTGATCGTTGCCGACCTGGCCGGGCACCTCGCCCTTCATGGTGTAGCGCGCCGCCTGGAAGTCGAGCAGCGCGATGCCGGCGTTCAGGAGCGAGCTCTGCACCCACTGCCCGCGGCCGGAATGCTCGCGCTCGAGGAGCGCCGTCATGATGCCGAGCGCCGCGAAGAGCCCGCCGGCCACGTCGGCGATGGCGGCGCCGGTGCGCATCGGCCCCTGTCCGGGCGCGCCGGTCACCGACATCAGGCCGCTCAGGCCCTGCGCGATCTGATCGAAGCCCGGCCGGTCGCGGTAGGGCCCATCCTGGCCGAAGCCGGAAATACTCGCGAGGATGATGCGCGGGTTGATCCTGGCGAGCGATTCGTAGTCGATGCCAAGGCGGTACTTCACGTCGGGACGGTAGTTCTCCACCACGACGTCGGCGGTTTTCACCAGGCGCTCGAGCACCGCGCGCGCGGCGGGCAGCTTGAGGTTCAGCGTCATCGCGCGCTTGTTGCGATGCAGGTTCTGCATGTCCGGTCCGTCCCGCGGGCCGCCCATGTTCTCGTTCGGATCGACGCCCGGCGGCGATTCGATCTTGATCACGTCGGCGCCGAAGTCGGCGAACTGGCGCACGCAGGTCGGTCCCGCGCGCACCCGCGACAGGTCTAGAATGCGCAGGCGCGAAAGTGCGGAGGAGCCGGCAATGCGGGGCATGGGAATATTCTAGCCGCCTGCCTGTTTCATTCTGCAGACTGGTTCATCTTCTGGAGAGGAGGCGAGAACGTGAAGAAGCTATTGGCAGTCGCAGCAATCGTAGCGCTCGCGGGTTGCGCAGGAATGCGCGAAAAGATGCCGGACTGGATGCCCGGCAGCGGCGCGATGAAGGTCAGTCTCACAGGTAGCGAGGAAGTCCCGCCGGTGAACACGCAAGCGAAGGGCAGCGGCAGTTTCCGCATCGCCGAGGACGGCACCGTCACGGGCAGCGTCTCCACCGAAGGGATGCAGGGCATGATGGCGCACATCCATCAGGGCGCCAAGGGCCAGAACGGCCCCGTGATCATCCCGCTCACTAAGAGCGGCGACACCTACACCGTACCCGATGGCAAGAAGCTTACCGATGCCCAGATGCAGGCGCTGAAAGCCGGCAACCTGTACGTCAACGTGCACAGCCCCCAGTACAAAGGCGGCGAAGTACGCGCGCAGCTGCAGCCCTAGGGCTTTTTTTCCTCGTCGCGTCGGCGGCCGCTCAATTTCCCGAGCGGCCGCTGCGTTTCGTCGTGCCGCAGGCGCCGGGCAGCGCCACCGACAACATCGCGCGCCTGGTCGCGCCGGGAATCGCCAAGCAGCTCGGCCAGCCGGTGGTGGTCGACAATCGTCCCGGCGGCGCGCTCACCATCGGCATCGACGCGGTCGCGAAGAGCGCCCCCGACGGCTACACCATCGGCATGGGCCCGGTCGGCGCGCTCGCCATCACGCGCCACATGGTCGAGAAGCTGCCCTACGACATCGAGCGCGACCTGCAGCCGGTCGCGCTCATCACCACGGGCTACATGCTGCTCGCGGCGTCGCCCAAGGCGCCATTCACGAACGTGCGCGAGCTGATCGATTACGCGAAGCGCAACCCAGGAAAACTGTCGAACGCGTCATCCAGCAACGGCTCGCCCGGGCACGTGAGCGGCGAGCTCTTCAAGTCCATGACCGGCACCGACATCGTCCACGTGCCCTACAAGGGCGGCGCCGGCGCGATCGCCGATCTCATCGCCGGCAACGTGCAGCTCATGTTCGAAAGCACCAACTCGATCTCCGCGCACGTAAAAGCCGGCCGCGTCCACGCGCTCGCCGTCACTGGCGCACAGCGCGCGCAGAGCCTGCCCGAAGTACCGACGCTGATGGAGGCCGGGGTGCCCGGCTACGAGGTCACGGCGTGGACCGGCGTGATCGCACCCGCCGGGCTGCCGCGCGCGGTGCTTGACCGGCTGAATGCTGCGGTCAACGCTGCCATCGCGGAGCCCAATGCGAAAGAACGCCTGGCGCAGCTCGGCAGCGAGGGCGGCGGCGGCACGCCCGAAGATTACGCCGCGCTCATCCGGCGCGACTCGGCGAAGTGGGCCGAGGTCGTGAAGCGCTCGGGCGCGCGGATCGACTAACCGAATTCCGGACAACGTCCGTAATTACTCGAGCCGCAGGTTCGCCTTCTTCACCACGCCGCGCCACTTCTCGACCTCGGCCGGGAAGAAGCGCTTGAACTCGGCCTGGCTTGATTCGAAGAGCGACACGCCCGCACCCTGGAGCTTCCCGCGCGTATCCGGCAGCGCGAGCGTCGCCTGGATGTCGGCGGCGATCCTTGCGCCGAGCTCGGCGGAGATCGATGCCGGCGCGAAGAAGCCCTGCCACAGCGTAGCTTCGTAGTCGGGCAAGCCCTGCTCCGCCACCGTCGGCACGTCGGGCGCGCCCGGGAAGCGCTGCTTGCTCGTCACGCCGAGCGCCCGCGCGCGCCCCGCCTTGGCGAGCGGCAGGCCGACCGGCATGCCGGCGAAGTAGTACGCGATGCGCCCGCCCATCACGTCGGTCGCGGCGGGCGCGCCGCCCTTGTAGGGCACGTGGATCGCGCTAATACCGGCCATCAAGTTGAAGAGCTCGCCGCAGAGATGGTCGGAGTTGCCCACGCCGGACGAGGCAAAGCTGAGCCTCCCCGGCTCGGCCTTCGCCCGCGCGACGAGCTCCGGCACGCTCTTCGCCGGGAAGTCGGGCGCGACGATCAGGATGTGCGGCGTCGCCGCTACCGGGGCGAGCGGCAGAAGATCGCGCTCCGCGTTGAAAGGCAGATTGGGCAGCGCCGCCGCGCTGATCGCGAGCCCGTTCTGCGCGAAAAGCAGCGTGTAGCCGTCGCCGGGCGCCTTCGCCACCGCGTCGGCGGCGAGATTGCCCGCCGCGCCGGCGCGCGTCTCGACGTACACGTTCTGCTTCCAGTAGGCTGCCAGTCGATCGGCCATCACGCGCCCGACGATGTCGGTCGAGCTGCCCGCGGCATAGCCGACGACCACGCGCACCGGCTTGGCGGGGTACTGCGCATTTGCAATCGATGCCGCGAGCAGCGCGGCGAGCAGGATAAGTCGCATGGTCACCTCATCGAGAACATTTTCTTGCCGGCCACCGGCATCTCGGCGGTGAGGATCTCGCCGTTGGCCGAATCGGTGATGTACAGCGTCTTGCCGCGAAAGGCGATGTTGGTCATCAGCCGATGCCCGCCCCCGGCCGCATTTCCTCCCACGACCAGGTGCGTCGGCAGGCAGTTCGAGTCGAAGCGCCAGATGCCGACGCTGAGATGGCACACCAGGAGCCCGTCCTCGTCGTCGATCTCGATGCCGTCGGGGCCAGCGTGGCCGCCCGAGAGCTGGATCGCGACGCCGCTCTTGGACGGTGTGCCGCCTGCCATCAAAGGCAGGCGCCAGATCTGCTGCGCGCGCGTGATGGCGACGTAGGCCTGGCTGTTCTTCTTGTTCAGCGTGATGCCGTTGGGGGACGGTGCGTTGGCCACCAGCTTCTGCAGCTCTCCGCTCGCCCGCAGGCGCCACACCCGCCCGGTCGGATCGGCAATGCCGCTCTGGCCCTGGTCGGTGAAATAGAGGTCGCCGTTGTCAGCGAAATGCAAGTCGTTAAGCCCCTTGAAGCTCTCGCTGAACGCGGTTTCCAGCACCGGCTCGATGCGCCCGCTCTTGGGGTTGAGCGCGAGCAGGCCCTGGCGGTAGTCGGCGATGAACGCCCGGCCGTCGCGGTGGAACTTGAGCCCGTTCGGCCAGCCGTCGTACTGCGCGGCGAGCTCCCATTCGCCCTTGCGGTCGATGCGGAAGATCCGGCCGAAGGGAATGTCGACGCACCAGAGATTGCCCTGCCGGTCGAAGGACGGGCCCTCAAGGAAGCTGTCGAGCGCGGCGCCCTGACGGTTCGGATCGGACCAGGCGGTGCGGCGCTTCTTGCGAAACCTGGCCGGCAGCGAGGTCAAGCGCTTGACCTCGACCTTCTTCACCGGCTGGAAGGGATTCAGCATGGAATGCGGCGGAGAATAAGGGTGTTCACCTCTGGTCCACAAGGAGACCCCGCTATGAGAACCCTCGCTGTCCTGCTACTCGCCCTCGCTACCTCGGCCGCGTTCGCGCAGACCAACGTGCGCGTGCGCGGCACCATCACCCAGCTGAACGGGGACGTCCTGATGGTGAAATCGCGCGACGGACGCGATATCCAGCTCAACCTCGCGCCGGATGCGCAGGTGGTGA
>DASXRW010000531.1:0-5470 GCA_036506355.1 Burkholderiales bacterium | reverse complement strand
GATCCGCGCCGCCGACGCCTTCCGCGCGCTGATCGACATCGGCCTGCGTTACGGCGGCAGCTACTATCCCACCTACCACCGCTATGCGGTGCGCCGCCAGGTCGATGCCTGCTTCCCGCAGTTCGCCGAGTTCCTCAAGCTGAAGCGCAAATACGATCCCGCCGAGCTCTTCCAGAGCGACTGGTACCGGCACTACAAGAAAATGTACTTCGGCTAGAGCGGCGTGCGTGCCGACCGGCCGAGCTCCACCGCCACGCTGATCGCGGCCGCCACGGTCCTTCTCGCCCGGGACCCGAAGCTCGGCTACCTCGTGCCGCGCGGGGCGGCTGAAATATGCGCGCGCTGCCTCACCCCTTTGTGGTTCGTGATGGTCCGTATGCCCTGGCTCGCCTGGGCTGGGGAGCGCGCCACCATCCCCGGGCTGATGCTGCACTTTGTCCTGCGCAAGCGCTGGATCGAGGACGCGGTGCGCGGCGCGCTCGCGCGCGGCTGCCGGCAGATCGTGGTGCTCGGCGCCGGCTACGACACGTTGGCGGCGCGCCTCGCGCCGCAGTTTCCTGCCGTGCGCTTCATTGAAATCGATCACCCGGCGACGCAGGCGGTGAAGCGCGCCGCCGTCGCCCGCCAGAACCTGCCTCATCTTCCTAGTTTTGTCGCCGCGGATCTCGCGCGCACTTCGCTCCGCGATGCATTGGCCGCGAGCCCCTACGACCGCCACAGCCCGTCGGTATTCGTCATCGAGGGACTGCTCATGTACCTGACGCCCGACGAGATGGCGGCGCTCTTCGCGGCCATCGCTGAAATGCAGCCGAACGGCGGCGAGGTCGTGTTCACGGTCATGGAGCCCCGGCGCGACGGGCGCCTCGCCTTCCATAACGCCACCTGGGTCGAGCGGGCGCTGCTCGCGCTGTGGAAAGAACCGTTTAAATCGGCCGTTTCGCGCGACGTTCTGCCGGGCGTGCTCGCCCGGTGGGGGCTGCGGCTGCGCGAGGTGGCGGATCTTGCCGCCGCGCATCCGGACCTGGTGCTGGCGCGCGGCGAGATCGTCGTGCATGCCGCGAGGAACGCATGATCAGCGAGCCGATGACCCTCGCCACCGATTACCTGCTCGCCGCGGTGACGGGCGTGGCCGGCGTGCTGATCCTACGCGTCACTGAGAGGCAAAACTCGCGGCGCTGCTGGGGCATTGCCTTCCTCGCGCTCGCGCTCGGCGCGGCGCTGGGCGGGACGCACCACGGCTTCCGGCTGGACGCGCTATGGAAGCCCACCGTGCTGGTTATCGGGTTGGCGAGCTGCGGCATGCTCGCCGGCTCCGCGCTCGCCACCACGCGCGGGTGGCTGCGGCACGCTCTGCTGGCAGTTGCGGTGGTCAAGCTCGCGGCTTTCTGGCTCTGGACCTGGCGCGACGACCGCTTCATCTGGGTGGTGGCCGACACCGGCATCGCCTTCGCGCTGGTCGCGCTGCTCCACCTGTGGCGTTTGCGTGAGCCGGGATCGCGCTGGATCCTGGGCGGCGTCGGCCTGTCGGTCGCCGCCGCGGCGCTGCAGGCGAGCGGCTTCGATCTGCACCGGCACTTCAACCACAACGATCTCTATCACGTGATCCAGATCGCCGCGATGCTCGCCTATTACCGCGGCGTGCGGCGGCTCGCGGACTTCCGATAGGCGGCATCCGTCGCCGCCGGCTGCGTTTCGCGCCGGCCTTTCCGCGGTTCGTCGCGCGGTCCGCAAAAAGCCCCCCAATCCGGCGGATAATCGCGCCCTCAAGATGCACCGAAAAACCAAATGGTGGATCGCGGGGGCGGTCCTCGGGCTGACGGCGATCGTCGCCGCCGGCGCGCTGACCGTGCACCGCCGCAACGCCCAGGAGGAAGCCGAGCGCAAGGGCGCCAAGCCGCCGCTCGAATTCACGCAGGCGGACGTGGTGCGCCTGCAGCGCCGCCGCCTGTCAGTCGAGTCCGAGCTGCCGGGGACGCTCCAGGCAGTCTCGCAGGCCACCGTGCGCGCCAAGGTCGCCGCCGAGGTGAAGCGCGTGCTGGTACGTGAGGGCGACCGCGTGAATGCCGGGCAGACGGTCGCCGAATTCGACACCGCGCAACTGCGCGCGCAGCTCGCCGAGCGCAACGCGGCGATCGCCTCCGCGCAGGCGGAGCTCGGCACCGCCGAGCGCAACCGCAAGGCGAACGAGCAGCTCCTCAAACAGGCCTTCATCTCGCAGAACGCCTACGACACCACCGAGGGCGTCCACCAGACGAAGCTCGCGGCGCTCGAGCTTGCCAAAGCGCAGCTCGAGCAGACGCAGATCGCGCTCACCGACGCGGTGGTGCGCGCGCCGATCTCGGGCCTGGTGGCCAAGCGTTACGTGCAGCCCGGCGAGAAAGTCGGCTTCGACGCCATGCTGCTCTCGATCGTCGATCTGTCGATACTGGAAGTGCAGGCGCAGGCCTCGCTCGCCGATATCGCCAAGATCGAGCCCGGCATGCCGGCGAAAGTCGAGATCGAGGGGCTGCCCGAGCGCAGCTTCACCGGCAAGGTCGAGCGCATCAACCCGAGCGCCGAGCCCGGCACGCGCTCGATCAACGTCTACGTATCGCTGAAGAACGAAGGCTCGCTCCTCAAGACGGGCATGTTCGCGCGCGTGCGCCTCACCATGGCGGCCGAGCGCGAGACCGCCGCGCTCCCGGTGTCCGCGGTGCGCGGCGAAGGCGCGCAAACTTACGTCTGGCTGCTCGTCGGCAGCCGCCTCGAGCGCCGCCCCGTGACCACCGGCACGCGCGACGACCGCGCCCACCTGGTGGAGATCCTCTCGGGCGTGCAGGCTTCCGAGAACGTCATCGCCACCAAGTTCGACAACCTGCAGCACGGGCAGCCGGCGCGCCTCAAGGCTGGCGGCGGCGCTCAGCTTGTGGAACCGCGCGTCGAGCCGGTTACGCCGCGCGCAGCAAGCCCGGGATAGCCCCATGTGGATGACGCGGGTCGCGATCAACCATCCCGTGTTCGCCACGATGGTGATGGTCGCGCTCTCGGTGCTCGGCATCTTTTCCTACCAGCGCCTGCGCGTCGAGGCGATGCCCGACGTGCGTCCGCCGTTCGTCGCGGTCAAGGTCGAGTATCCGGGCGCTTCGCCCGAGCAGTTCGAGAACGACGTGGCGAAGCCGATCGAGAACGCGGTGAACCAGGTCGCCGGGGTCAAGCGCCTGCTCTCCGCGTCCTACGAGGGCTTCGGCTGGACCTGGATCGAGTTCCGCATCAACGTCGACCAGGACCGCGTGCTGCAGGAAACGCGCGACAAGATCGCCCAGATCCGCGCCACCTTCCCGCGCGAAGTGAAGGATCCGGTGGTGCAGCGCGGCGGCGACGAGAACGACGAGCCGGTGGCGTTCTACGGCCTGGTCGGCGAAGCGCTCTCCGCGCGCGAGCTCACCACCATCGGCGAGCAGATCGTGCAGAAGGGCCTCGAGCGCGTGAACGGCGTCGGCCGAGTCTCGCTCGGCGGCACGGTCACGCGCCAGATCCAGGTGCGCGTCGACTCCGCGCGCCTTACCGCGCTCGGCCTCACCGTCGACCAGGTGGTGACCGCGCTGAAGAACGCCAACGTCGCCGTGCCGGTCGGCACCGTCTCCAACCGCAGTGCCGAGGCGATCGTGCGGGTGGACGGCCGCATCAGCTCGCCCAAGGACTTCGGCCGCATCATCGTCGCGCGGAAGGGCGGCGTGCCGATCCTGCTTTCGCAGATCGCCGAGGTGGTCGACGGCGAGCGCGAGCGCGTCTCGCTGGCGCGCATCAACGGCAGCCCGGCGATCAGCTTCTACGTCTTCAAGGCGCAGGACGCCAACATCGTCGAGGTCGGCGACAACCTGAAGCGCGCTGCGGAAGGCGTGAGGAAGCAATTGCCCGCCGGCGCGGAGCTGCGGCTGCTGCGCGCGAGCTCGGACTTCGTGCAGCGCTCGGCCGACAACGTCAAGTACACCATCATCGAGGGTGGGCTGCTCACGGTGCTCATCGTCTTCCTGTTCCTCGGCTCCTGGCGGAGCACGATCATTACGGGGCTAGCGCTGCCGATCTCCGTGATCGCCACCTTCGTCGCGCTCTACGCCTTCGGCTTCACGCTGAACTACATGACGCTGATGGCGCTCTCGCTGTGCATTGGCCTCTTGATCGACGATGCGATCGTGGTGCGCGAGAACATCGTGCGCCATATCCACATGGGCAAGAATCACTATGCCGCCGCACGCGAGGGAACCGAAGAGATCGGGCTCGCAGTGCTCGCGACCACCTTTTCCATCGTCGCCGTGTTCGTGCCGATCGCCTTCATGAGCGGCATCGTCGGCAAGTTCTTCTTCCCCTTCGGCATCACCGTAGCGGCGGCGGTGCTGGTCTCGCTGTTCGTCTCCTTCACGCTCGACCCGATGCTCTCGGCCATCTGGCGCGATCCGCCCGAAGGCGCGCGCAATCTGCCGCTGGTCGGCGCCCTGGTGCGGCGCTTCGACGTGCTGCTCGAGCACGTGCACCGGATCTACGACACGCTGCTGCGCGCGGCGCTGGCGCACCGCATCGTCACGATCCTGATCGCGCTGGCGAGCCTCGGCATCGCCCTGCCGCTCGCCAAGATCGTCGGCGCCGAGATGATGCCGCAGGCCGACGAGAGCTTCACCAGCCTGCGGCTCACCATGCCGGTGGGCTCGAGCCTCGAGTACGCCGACGAGCGCGTGCAGCGCGTCGAGCAGGTGCTGCGCGAGTTCAAGGAGATCGAGGTGATCGACACCTCGATCGGCACCGAGGGCGGCAAGAACACCGCGCGCATCAACATGCGCCTGGTGCCGCGCAGCGAACGCCACGTTTCTCAAAAGGAACTGGAAAGACAGATTCGCAGGCGCCTCGCGGCGATGCCCGGCGTCGAGCTGCGCTTCGGCTTCATGCCGCCGATCTACGTGGCGCTGCTCGGCAACGACGACCTCGAGATGCAGCGCGTGATCGCGGACTTCAAGCAGAAGGTGGCGGCGATCCGCGGCGTCACCGACCTGGAGATCTCCCTCAAGGAGGGCACGCCCGCCCTGTCGGTGCGCCTGAAGCCCGAGCTCGCGGCCGAGGTCGGCCTCACGCACGCGCAGCTCGGCGCGACGCTGCGCGCCTTCATCGGCGGCGAGAACTCGGGCTACTGGCTCGCGCCCGATGGCCAGAACTACGAGGTGATCACGCAGCTGCCGCGCGCCAATCGCACGGCGATCGAGGACATCGCGAACCTCAACATCGCCACCGGCCGCGCGCTCGCCGACGGCACACCCGAAGTGGTGCCGCTGCGCTCGGTGGCGACGATCGAGCGCGTCTTCAACCCGGAGAACATCCGCCGCCAGGACCTGCAGAGGAGGATCGCGCTCTTCGCCAACGTCGAGGGCCGCCCCGCCGGCGACGCCGGCGACGAGGTGAAGGCGCTCGTCAAGTCGTACCCGCTGCCGCCCGGCCTGCGCCT
>DASXRW010000530.1:0-10452 GCA_036506355.1 Burkholderiales bacterium | reverse complement strand
GTGCGCTACCCGGTGGTGGAGGGGCATATCGTCGCCGAGCCGAAGAGCTGCAAGGCGGTGCCTAAAGATGGCAAGACCATCGGCGAGATCCTGGTGCGCGGCAATACCGTGATGCTCGGCTACCTGAAGGATGCCAAGGCGACCGCCGAGGCTTTCGCTGGCGGCTGGATGCACACCGGCGACCTGGCGGTCTGGCATCCCAGCAATTACGTCGAGATCAAGGACCGCAAGAAGGACATCATCATCTCGGGCGGCGAGAACATTTCGTCAGTAGAGGTCGAAATCGCGCTGTACAAGCATCCGGCCACCCAGCTCGCCGCGGTGGTCGCGCGGCCCGACGAGAAGTGGGGCGAGACGCCGTGCGCCTTCATCCAGCTCAAGCCCGGCGTGCAGGCCACCGAGGCCGAATACATCGACTGGTGCCGCCAGAACCTCGCGCGCTTCAAGATTCCAAAGAAGGTGGTGTTCGGCCCGGTGCCGACGACGGCCACCGGCAAGATCCAGAAATACGTGCTGCGCGAGCGCGCCAAGGGACTGTGACATGGAAGAGCGAACGAAAGTCACCATCTTCACTTCGACCTACCGCGTCCGCGGCTTCATCGAGCTGGTGCCCGGCGCGCGCATCACCGACTTCATGGCCGAAGCGCGCGACTTCATCGCCGTGACCAATGCCGAGGTGTGGGAGCTGCAGCCCGGCGGCCGCCAGGTCGCCTCGGCGCCATTCCTCAACGTCAGCCGCTTTCACATCGAGATCATCCTTCCCGGGCATTAGCGGTCGAGCCCCTGGTCGTCGTAAGAAGCCGGGTCCGAGATCGGCTCGATGTGAGTGAAAATCGCGGCGTTGGGCACCATCGAGCGCATGCGCGCCTCGATCTCCTCGGAGAGCTGATGCGCCCGGGCCACCGTCCAGTCATCGGGCACCAGCAGGTGGAACGAGACGAAGCGCCGCGCGCCCGCCTGGCGGGTGCGCAGGGCGTGGAACGACACGCCGTAGCGGCGTGAATATTCGGCGATCAGCTTGGCGACTTCCTTCTGGTCCTCGGCGGAGATCGCCGGGTCGAGGAGACCGCGCACCGAGCGGCGCACGAGACCGAAGCCGGTCCAGAGGATGTGCAGGGCCACGGCGATGGCGACCAGCGGATCGAGGCGCAGCCAGCCGGTGATGAATACCAGCGCGACGCCGACGATGACCCCGGCGGAGGTCCACACATCCGTCAGCAGATGGCGGCCATCGGCTTCGAGCGTGATGCTGTGGTGCTCGCGCCCGGCGCGCAGCAACACCATGGCAACCGCGTAGTTGATGCCCGAGGCGAGCACTGTGAGCGTCAGGCCGGCGAACGGCATGTCGAGCGCGCGCGGTGCGATGAGCCGCGGCAGCGCCGCCCAGACGATGCCCGCTGCGGCGAGCACGATGAGCGCGCCTTCGATGCCGGCGGAGAAGTACTCCGCCTTGGAGAAGCCGTAGGGGTGATCGGCATCGGGCGGCGAGGCGGCGAGGCGCAGCATCGAAAGGGCGAGCAGCGCCGCCGCCAGGTTCACCAGCGATTCGAGCGCATCCGAGAGCAAACCCACCGAGCCGGTCAGCCACCAGGCGAGCGTTTTGAGGCCGATCGTCGCCCCTGCGGCGGCGACGGAGAGCCAGGCGTAGCGCTCAATCTGCATAGGCTCGATACAGGCGCATCAGCCAGCCGGGCTGAGCGCCCGGGAGCTTGCGCGTTCCTTCCCAGGCGAGCTCGACGAGCGCGATATGCCGCGGATTGCCCGCCGCGGCGGCGAAGCGCCGCGTCTGCAAGGCAGCAGGAATCGCGAGCTCACCAATGGGGGCATCGGCGGCGACGAGGAGCAGCGCCTTCGCCAGCGGATGCGGATCGGCCGCGCCCGGCGCGACCTGCTCGCAGGCCCAGCGCCTGAACACGACGCACTTGCCGAGGCAGCGCCGCGTCCACGGCGTCGCGTCCTCGAAGCGCGCCAGATATTCCGGCGTCTGCAGGACGCCCGGCGCATCAAGCTCGTACGTGGCGAGATATTTGCCTTCGCCCGGCGCAGTATCGGCGACCCATCGCCGCGCCGAGCGGAATCCGGTGATGGCGAGGCGCTCCGGCAAATGCTCGCTGTCGTACCAGGCGTTGAATTCCTCTGCCATCGCCGGCGGCGGCTCGGTCATGGTGAGGAGCAGGCCGCGGTTGCTCACGACGCTCGCACCTGACCCTTCTCGATCCGGTAGCTCCGATCGACGAGCGTCTGCCCGAATTGCGCGTTCTGTTCGCAGAGGAGCACGCTTAACCCGGCGCGCTTGAGCTCGCCGATCGCCGCGGCCATCTGCTGCACGACGATGGGTGCCAGGCCTTCGGACGGCTCATCGAGCAGCACGGCGAGCGGGTTGCCCATCAGCGTGCGCGCGATGGCCAGCATCTTCTGCTCGCCGCCCGACATGCGACCGCCGGGACGATCACGCATCGCCGCTAGATTCGGGAACAGGGCAAAGAGCCGCTCCTCGTCCCACGCGGGCAGCCCCGCGCGCGGCGATCGGCGTCCCACCGCCAGATTCTCGGCGACGGTGAGCTCGGTGAATATGCGTCGATCCTCCGGCACATACCCAAGGCCCAGGCGCGCGATTTCGAAGGGCTCGCGGCGCTCGACGCGATGACCATTGAAGCGAACTTCGCCCGCGCGCTCGACGAGACCCATGATGGCCTTGAGGGTAGTGGATTTTCCGGCGCCGTTGCGCCCGGCGAGCATCACCACCTCGCCGGCGCCGAGCTCGAGGCCGACATCGAACAGCACGCGCGCCCGCCCGTAGCCGGCAGTTAAGCCGCGCACCTCAAGCAGCGCCAAGGTAGACCTCCTGGACGCGCGGGTTGGCACGGATCTGCGCGGGCGGGCCGCTTGCGATCACCTCGCCCGAGTGCAGCACGATGACGCGGTCGGCGTGCCCGAACACCACGTCCATGTCGTGCTCGGTGAAGAGGACCGCGATGCCTTCGCTCCGGGCGAGCGATGCGGCGAGCGCCATCAGCGCGCCGCGCTCCTCCGGCGCCATGCCCGCCGTGGGTTCGTCCATCAGCAGCAGGCGAGGGCGGTTCGCGAGCGCGATCGCGAGTTCCACTCGCTTCAAGTCGCCGTAGGCAAGAACCGCGCACGGACGTGTGGCCTGATCTTGCATCGCGACGCGCTCGAGCAGCGCATCGGCCTCCGGAACGGCCAGCGCCGAGAACGCGGCGAAAGGCGAACGCAGCCGCCGCTCGTGCGAGGCGAGCGCCATCTGTACGTTCTCGCGCACGGTCATGGAGGCGAAGGTCGCGGTGATCTGGAAGGTGCGGCCGACGCCCAGGCGCCAGATGTCGCGCGGCGCGCGGCCGGCAAGGTCCTGCCCGTCGAGCTCGATTTCGCCCGAATCGGGCGCAAGCTGGCCGTTCAGCAGGTTGAAGCAGGTCGTCTTGCCCGCGCCATTCGGACCGATCATGGCGACGAGCTCGCCCGAGGCGACCGTGAACGAGACGCCGCGCAGCGCCTGCACGCCGCCATAGCTTTTCGACAATCCCCGCACCACGAGCGCCGTCATGGCTTCAGGTAACCGGCAATACCGCGCGGAAACACGAGCACCAGCACGAGGATCACCGCGCCGATGGCCGCTCGCCAATAACTGAAGTCGCGCGAGAGCGAATCCTCGAGCCAAGTGAACAGTGCCGCGCCCCACGCCGGGCCGGTAAGCGTCTGCACGCCGCCGAGCAGGACCATGACCAGCGCGTCGACCGAGCGCGGCACTGAGAGGGTTTCCGGCGAAATGGAACCCTTCGAGAACGCGTACACCGCACCGGCGATGCCGGCGAATGCGCCGGCGACGGCGAAGGCGATCCATTGCGTGCGGCGCACGTCGATGCCGATGGCATCTGCGCGCAGCGGCGAGTCGCGCGCCGCGCGCAGCGTGTAGCCGAAGGGTGCGTCCAGCGCGCGCCAGAGAAGGGCGATGGCGCCGGCGCAAATGGCGAGCGCGAGGTAGTAGTAGGCAGTCTTCGATGCCAGCCACGCCGCCGGCCAGACGCCGATGAGTCCGTTCGAGCCGCCGGTCACCGTGTCCCACTGGAAGGCGATGGACCACGCGATCTGCGCGAAGGCGAGCGTGAGCATCGCGAGGTACACGCCCGAGAGCCGCACGCAGAACCAGCCGAAGACGAGCGCGCCGACGAGCGCGAGGAGCGGCCCGAGGACGAGCGCGGCCTCCATCGGCGCGTGCCAGCGAAGGAGCAGCAGCGCGGCGCCATATGCGCCCAGGCCGAAGTAGGCGGCATGGCCGAAGGAGACCAGGCCGCCCGGCCCCATCATGAAGTGCAGGCTGACGGCGAAGAGCGCGAAGACGAAGATATCGATGAGCAGCACGAGCGTGTATTCGCCGCTCGCGAGCGGCACGGCCGCGAGAACCGCGATCGATAGAGCAAACACCGCCCAGCCACGAGACGCCAGCCGCCCGAGCGGCGGCTCGACCGTCGCGGCGCCACGCTGGGCGAGGACCGGCCGGCCGAGCAGGCCCCAGGGACGAACGACGAGCACCAGCGCCATGACGATGAACTCCACCGCCAGCGTGACCTTGGAGTAGCCGAGTCCGATGCAAAACGCTTTCACCTCTCCGATCAGCAGCGCCGCCAGGAATGCACCCGGTATCGAGCCAAGGCCGCCGACCACCACCACGACGAACGCGTCGGAGATCGCGGCAAGGTCGATCTCGAGGCTCGCGGGCTCGCGCGGCACGGCGAGCGCGCCGCCAAGGCCCGCGAGCAGCGCGCCGAGCGCAAAGACGCCCGTAAAGAGCCAACGCTGGTTGACGCCGAGCGCGCCCGCCATCTCGCGATCCTGGGTCGCGGCGCGCACCAACGTGCCCCAGCGCGTTCGCGTCAGCGCCAGGTGCAACAGTCCGAAAACCAGCGGGCCGAGAAAGATGAGCAGCAGCTCATAGCGTGGAAAGCGCGAGCCGGCGATCGAGATTGCGTCGGCGAAGCCGGGAGCCCGTGGGCCGAGCATGTCCTCCGGTCCCCAGGCCCATAGCGCAAAGTCGCGAACCAGAAGCACCAGCGCGAACGTGGCGAGGAGCTGCAGCAGCTCGGGCGCCTTGTAGAGCCTCCGCAGCACGAGCATCTCGATTGCCACGCCTGTGGCAGCGACGCTCAACGCTGCGATGAGTACGCCCGGCCAGAATCCCGTCTGCGGTGCGAGCCAGACAGCGAGGTACATGCCGAGCATGTACAGGGAGCCGTGCGCGAAGTTGACGATGCGGCTCACGCCGAAGATCAGCGACAGCCCGGCGGCCAGCAGAAAGAGCGAACTCGCGGTGGCGAGCCCGTTCAGGAACTGCAGCAGGACTGCTGAAGCGCTCAATCCTTGCGCAGCTTACGGATCTCCGCGTCGGACGGCTGGTAGCGCGCGCCGTCGGCGTAGCGCCAGTTGACCATGACGCCGCGCCCCTCCTTCTTCGCGAGCTGTCCGACGTAGGCGCCCATGGTCGACTGATGATCGATCGCGCGCCAGGTGATCGGTCCGAAGGGAGTTTCCATCTGCAGGCCGCGCAGCGCCGCGGAGAGCTTCTGCGGATCGCTCGAGCCCGCCTTGCGCAGGCCTGCGGCGACGGCGTGAAGCGCGGTGTAGCCGACCACCGATCCCTGGCGCGGATAGTCGTTCCAGCGCTTCTGATAGGCATCGCGGAAGCGCTTGTGCTCCGGCGTCTGGATCTCGCGCCACGGATAGCCCGTGACCCACCAGCCTTCGGGCGTCTCCTCCTTCAGGGGATCGAGGTACTCGGGCTCGCCGCCGAGCAGATTGAACACCGTGCGATTGGCGAATAAGCCCCGCGTGTTTCCTTCCCGCACGAATTTCTGGAGGTCGGCGGCGAAGAGCGAGCTGAAGATCGCGTCGGGTTTGGCATCGGCAAGCGCCTGCACCACTGCGCCCGCGTCGATCTTGCCGAGCGGCGGCGCCTGCTCGGCGATGAACTCGACATCCGGCTGGGCAGCCTTTAGCAGGCGTTTGAAAGATTCCGTCGCCGACTGCCCATATTCATAGTTCGGATACACGATCGCCCAGCGCTTCTTCTTCAGCTTGGCGGCCTCGGGCACCAGCATCGCCACTTGCATATAGGTCGAAGGCCGCAGCCGGAAGGTGTAGCGGTTGCCGTTTTCCCAGACGATCTTGTCGGTCAGCGGCTCGGCCGCCAGGAACACGATCTTGCGCTGCTGGGCGAGATTGGCCACCGCGAGTCCTACATTGGAAGCGAAGGTCCCCATGAGGACATTTGCCTTTTCCCTGGAGATCAATTCTTCTGCGACGCGCACCGCATCACCCGGCGTGCCGCCGTCGTCGCGCGACACCACCTCGAGCTTGCGGCCGAGCACGCCGCCCTTGGCGTTGATCTCTTCGAGCGCGAGCTCCCAGCCCTTCTTGTAGGGCTCGAGGAAGGCGGGGAACACCTTGTAGCTATTCAGCTCGCCGACCTTGATGGTCTGCGCCGATGCGGTTGCGGCGGCGAGCAGGGCGATGCACAGCAGGGCTTTCACTTTTGACCCTCCACCTTGGCGCCGCGGTCGGGGCGGATCTTGTCGGTGCCGCCCGGAAAGGCACGCCAGAACTCCTTGCGCACCAGGCTGACGAGCGTCGCGCTCTTGTTCAGGCCGTGGTAGCGCGCCACGACCTCGAGCATCTCGAGATCGCGCGGCGTCGCCGAGAACGTGCTGACCTTGGCCTTGATCTTCGACATATACAAATCTTATATAAGACTTATATATCCCGTCAAGCCGCCTTTCGTTCCGCCGGCGGCGGCAGCTCTCTCAGGCAGCGCCCGATCCAGAGCGCCGTCAGCTTCTCCTGGACGCCGTTTTGCGCGAGGCGCTGGGCGAGGGCGCCGAAGTCGACCTGGTCGAGCGGCTGGTCCTGGTTGAAGCAGGAGAAGACATAGGTGGTCTTGCCGCTCGCCGGATCGACGTGCGGCTGCAGGCACTGCGCGCAGATCTCCTTCATCATGCATTGCATCGGCGAGTTGATGGAGCCGATGGCCACATGGTTCTGCTTTAGATACGGTTGCAGAACAGCATGCCGGGCCGCGGCCACGGCGGCCATCATGCGGTCCGAGCCGATGGCGATGACGCGATCGGCGGCGGCGAAAGCAATCGGCTGCGCGCCGAGCGCGCCGCTCGCATACGCCTGCATCGCCTCGACAAGATTGCCGACGAAGGCGCGGTCTTGCGGCCGGCGCGGCGCGAAGCCGGGGGGCTCGTCGCAGCACCACACGACCACGTCCGAGGCGGCCTCGATGTCCTCGACGCGATAGCGATCGCCGGCGTGTTTGTAGCCGGCGAAGTAAATCACTTTGGAACCGGCTGCTCGTAGCGCGCGGCCAATCGAGAACAGCACCGCGTTGCCCAGGCCACCGCCCGCGAGCACCACGGTTTCATCCGCGGGGATTTCGGTGGGCGTGCCCGTCGGTCCCATGAGCACGACGGGCTCGCCGGGACGCAAATAAGCGAGCAGGTCCCCCGAGCCGCCCATTTCGAGCGCGATCACTGAGATCAGCCCCTTTTCGCGGTCGACCCACGCGCCGGTGAGCGCGAGGCCTTCCATGGCGAGCGTCGTGCCGGGCACCCGCAGCGCAAAGCGCTCGTAGTTCTGCATGCGGTAGAACTGGCCGGGCTGGAAGCGCCGCGCCGCGATCGGCGCGCGCAATACCACCTCGACGATGGTCGGCGTTAGGCGCCGCACTTCGTGGACCACGGCGCGCAGATCGCGATTCAGGCGCGCGAGGAAGCTGGCGTCGTCCTCAGCGGCGCTCGGCGAGCGCTGCAATAGGAGGCGGCTCACCACCGGGTAGCCCTGCTTGGCGCTGCCCATCGCTTTCACCACGTTGCCGAAGTAGGACGGATGCAGGTCGCCGAAGAAGCTCATGAAGCGACCATCCGGATAGCGGTGGAGCAGCACCTCAGGTCGCTTCGGCTTGGCGGTGTGGCGCTCGGGTTGCACCGGCGCGCCGCTCTCGTCGCAGGCGAGGAAGTATTTGCCATCGAGCGCAAGGCTCACGCCTTCTTCGCGCGCGAGCACGGTGTTCGGTTGCGTGCCGGCGGCGATGAGCACCGAACGGGCTGGCAGCTCGACCTCTTTGCCCTCGACGGCGAAGACCACCGAGCGTGCGTGCCCATAGGCGTCCACTTCGATCCGGCTCGGCGTCAGGCCCTCGGCGAACACGACGCCTTCCTCGAGCGCCTTCTCGACTTCCTCATGGTTCAGCGTGTAGGAGGGGCTGTCGATGAGCCGGCGCCGATAGGCGATCGTCGAGCCGCCCCAGGACTTGAGCAGGCCGAGACGTTCCTCGGGCTGTGCCGCGCGCAGCGCGCGGGCGTGCGCGAGGAATTCATCGGCAATGGCGCGTTCTTCAGCGTTCCAAGCGGGTTCCTCGCCCAGTGCTTCGTAGCGCGTGAGGAACTTCTCGACCTGCACCGCGTAGTACGCGAGCGATTCGGTCGCCGCATCGATGGCAGTGAGGCCTCCGCCGATCACCACGATCGGCAGGCGAATCTGCAGATTCGCGATCGATTCACGCTTGGCGGCGCCCGTGAGCTGCAGCGCCATCAGGAAGTCGGATGCCGCGCGCACGCCGCGGGCGAGACCGTTCGGTATCTCGAGCACGGTCGGCCGGCCGGCGCCGGCGCAGAGCGCAACGTGATCGAAGCCGTCGGCGAAGGCCTCGTCAATGGTCAGCGTGCCGCCGAAGCGCACGCCGCCGAACATGGCGAACTGGCGCCGGCGTTCGATCAGCAGCCGGATGAGCTTGAGAAAGTTCTTGTCCCAGCGAACGGTGATGCCGTACTCGGCGACGCCGCCGAATCCGGCCATGACGCGCCGGTCGAGCGGCTCGCGCAGCTCGGCAATGTCGCGGATCGGGCGGAAGGCCACAGCATGGCCCCGCGGCTCGACACCCGAAACCTGCGGATCGAGCGGCTCGATCTTGAGCCCATCGATGCCCACCACCGTGTGGCCGTCGTTCATCAGATGGTGCGCGAGCGTGAAGCCCGCGGGACCCAGGCCCACGATGAGCACGCGCCGTCCCGTCGGCGCCTTGGGGTAGGGCCGGCGCAGATCGAACGGGTTCCAGCGCGTGAAAAGCGAATAGATCTCGAAGCCCCAGGGCAGCTCGAGGACATCCTTCAGCGTGCGCGTCTCGGCCTGCGGGATGTCGACCGGATCCTGCTTCTGGTAGATGCAGGACTTCATGCAGTCGTTGCAGATCCGATGCCCGGTCGCCGCCATCATGGGGTTGTCGACGGCGATGATGGCGAGCGCGGCGAGCGGCTGGCCGCGCACCTTGACCATGTGGAATTCGGAGATCTTCTCTTCCAGCGGGCAGCCGGTGAGCAGCGCGCCGAATACCGTCTTGCGGAAGCCTTCCGCTGGTGGTTTTTCTTTCAGCCCCTTGGAGCAGGAGTCCTTGTTCTGCTCATGGCACCAGATGCAGTAGTTCGCCTCGTCCAGCGCACCGGTGAGATCGGTGCCGGGATCGGTGAGCGCAAAACCGTCGCGAAAGCGCAGGTGCTCGAGCCGATGCTCCGCGAAGCCACGGCTGCTATCGGTGTGCACCGGCACGAGGCGCATGTAATCGAGCTTCCGCGGCGTCTTGAACAGCACGCCCGCGCCATGCTTCGCCTTGCCCGCGGGCGCGGTGACCGCCCAGGCCGCGTAACGCGCGGCAAGCTCCAGCTCCTGAGGGTGCGCCGGCTCATTCTTCAACCAGGCGCTGACTTGGCGTGCGAAGTCGAGCTCGGTGAACTCGCCACCGAAAAGCCGCTGCGCTGCGGCCGCGGCGTCGAATGCCTGCAGGTCGGCCGCCTTCACCTTGTGCAGGGCGCGCCGCTGCACGAACTGGCGCTTCACCGAGTAGAGCGGAGCGAGCTCGTTGTGCTTCTCGGCGAGCGCTTGCGCTTCGCTTTCGATGCGGAAAAGCTTGCCGATGAAGTCCTCCACGTGCGGCGCGAGCGCGATCAGGAGCTCAGACTCCGCGGCGGCCGCAGGCGGGTTTGTCCGTGATGAAACCAGCTTGTCGGCGAGCGAGCGATCGGCTTCGCTCAAGAAAGCGATGAAAGCGCGATCGAGCCGGATCAGGCCCTCGCGCTCGTACAAGTCTGGGAATGCAATGCCGAAGCCAAGCTGCATGAGGTTAGAATTATCGTCGAAATTTTTCCGGCGTTACCTTGCCGGTGCGTCATTACCTTATTCCTCCGGGAGCCATCCGATGCAAATCAAGAACAGCGTGTTCCTCGTCACCGGCGGCGCCTCGGGTCTCGGCGCAGCGACCGCGCGCATGGCCGCCGAGAACGGCGGCAAAGTGGTGATCGCCGACATGCAGGCGGAGCAGGGCGAGAAGCTCGCGCGAGAACTCGGCGGCCGCTTCGCGAAGACCGACGTCACGTCGGAAGCCGACGG
>DASXRW010000529.1:0-1628 GCA_036506355.1 Burkholderiales bacterium | reverse complement strand
CTTGCGCGATCAGCACCTGGCGGCTGACGTAGTTCTCCGAGGCGATCAGCTCGACGTGATCTTCCTGGCGCTGGTTCTCGAGGCGGATGGCATTCCACAGCTCGGGGTCCGACTGGGCGAGCAGGTTGGGCGCAAACATGGGAGTAGAACCGGAAAGGCGCCGATTCTACACTTCGACTCATGCGCCTCGCGCTCTTTCTCCTCGGCTTGTGGCTCGCGCCGGCGCTTGCATTCCCCACCAAGCCGGTGCGCGTGATCGTGGCCTTCACGCCCGGCGGCGTCACCGACATCATCGCGCGCACGCTGATGCCGAAGCTCGCCGAGCTCTGGGGCCAGCCGGTCGTGATCGAGAACCGGCCGGGCGCGGGCGGCTCGCTCGCCGCGCAGGTCGTGGCGCGCGCGCCGGCCGACGGCAGCGTGCTTCTCGTCCACTCCTCCGGCTATTCGATCAACGCCGCGCTGAATCCCGCCCTGCCCTACGACCCGCGGCGCGACTTCGTCGACGTCGCGCCGCTCGCGAGCCAGGCGCAGGTGCTGGTGGTGAACCCCGCCTCCGGCATCCGCAGCGTCGCCGAGCTGATCGCGGCGGCGAAAGCAAAGCCCGGCGAAGTGACCTACGGCTCCGCCGGCATCGGCAGCGGCGCGCACTTCAACGCCGAGAAGTTCCGCATCGCGGCGGGGATCGAGGTGCTGCATATCCCGTACAAGGGCGGCGCGGAGGCGATCAACGACACCGTGGCCGGACGCCTCGCCTTCACCTTCAATACCCTCACGCTCGCGCTGCCGTACATCCGCGACGGCCGCGTGCTGGTCCTTGGCGTGAGTTCTCCCCAGCGCACGAGCCTGCTGCCCGAAGTGCCGACCATCGCCGAGTCCGGCGTGCCCGGCTTTGAATTCACCTTCTGGAACGGCCTGTGGGCGCCGGCCGGCACGCCGCCGACGATCGTGGAAAAGATTGCACGCGACCTCGCGCAGATCGTCGCCACGGCCGAGATGCGCGAGCGCCTCGCGCGCCTGGGCGCGGAGCCGATGGCCATGACGCCCGCCGAGTTCGCGCGCTTCGTGCGAGCCGAGACCGAAGCTGCGGAACGGATCGTCCGGATTTCCGGCATCAAGGCACAATGAGCCACGCAGAGGAGGATCGATGACGGCGCGACACCCGCGGCCAGCGGAGCTTCAGGGCATGTCCATCGAAGAAATTGCGCAGCGCTACGTCGCGCGCTTTCGCGACCGCAAGGCCGATTGGGCCGCCTTCGAGGACGCGAAGCTCGAAGGCTTCAAGCGCGCGCAGCACCGCTTCATCGGCGCCGGCGGCTCCGGCAAGCACGGCGATGCGAGCGTCATTCCGCCGCGCGGCTTCACGCTCTCGATCATGTACGTCGAGCCCGGCCAGGGCAACGCCGCGCATACGCACGAAGTCGAGGAAGTGTTCTTCGTCCTCCAAGGGCACCTGACCGCATTCCTCGAAGACGAGAGCGGCCGCCGCGTCGACGTGCGGCTCGGACCCTGGGAATGCATCGCCTGCCCGCCCGGCGTGATCCACGGCTATATCAACGAGAGCCTCGAGCCGGTGTACTTCCAGGTGATGCTCGGCCGCGCGCGGCCCGAGACCATGGGCTACGCCGACG
>DASXRW010000528.1:0-9095 GCA_036506355.1 Burkholderiales bacterium | reverse complement strand
GCGGGATAGGGCACCAGCACCCGAGCGCTGCGACCCAGTCCGGCGAGGAGGTGAACATTCGTGTTGCTCACCGTCGCATACTCGTCCAGCTCGGCGAGCACTGCGAGCAGCGCCGCGAGGTCGTTGCCGAGGAATGAGAGGTCGTGCGCCAGCGCGCCGAATGCTTCTGCGAACTGCGCGAGCTCGCCGTTCCGCGCGCCGCGCTGGAGCAGGATCGCCGTACCTCGCCAGCCGCGCACCGCGTTGCCGAGCTCGGCGGCGGGAACCGCCTTCATCAGCGACATGCGATCCTCGCCGAACTCGCGGGCGCGCACCGCGTCTGTGCCGGCACGCCAGGTCACGGCGAGGTATGGCGCGGGGCCGAGAGCGCCGAGCCGCGCGCGCGCGCCGCGGCGTTCGTCGTCGGCGACCGAAAGCGGCCATGCGGGCGGAGTCTCGCTGCATTCGAGGAGCGCCGGAAGGTCACCGACCAGAAATCCCGCGTCCTGGGGCGGGAGCGCACGGACGGCCTGCAGACCGCCGCCCTGCCGCAGGATGCTGTGCAGCTTGGTCTCGCAGGCGAGCGCCACAACGCCACCGCGCGCGCGCAGCAAGGGCGCGAAGCGCAGGAAGAAAAGTACGTCGCCAAGTCCCTGTTCTCCGCGCAGCAGGATCCGCTCGCCATCCAGGCGCGCCGGCAAAGGCGCATTCAGCATCGGTGCGCCATGGCGCGCACCGCGCCAGCGGTACTCCTGCCATCCTTCGCGCCAGCGACCGGCCGCGAGCAGCATGTGGGCCAAAGCCTTGCGCGCGAGCACCCAATCGGGATGATCGGCGAGCGCCCGCGAGAGCCGGCTGGCGGCCGCGTCCACGCCCGCGAGCTCGAGATCGCAGCTTGCAAGCGCGAGCGCGAGATCCTCGCCGGCGATGTGCCGCGCGGAGCGTTCGAGCAGGGCAAGAGCGCGCGCGGCGTTACCGCCGCATTCGCGATACAAGCGGGCGAGATTGGTTGCGAGCTTCGGGTACGCGGGCTCCATCGCCAGCGCGCGCTCATAGAGCTTGAGCGCCTCGGGAAGCCGCTCCTGCTTCTCGAGCGCCTTCGCGAGATTGAGTACCGCATCGAGCGAACCGGGCTTGCGCTTCAGGACCTTGCGGAACGCCGCCTCGGCGCGCTCGAGCTCGCCGATCTCGCCATAGGCGACGCGAAGCGTATTCAGATAGCCGAGGTTATTGCGATTGCCTTCGTGCGCGCGGCGCGCCGCCTCGAGCGCGAGCTCGCTCTGGCCGGACTGGAGATAGGTCCAGGCGAGCGCGTTCCAGTCGCGATGATCGCTAGGCAAGGCGCACGCGCGCGAACTTGCGCTTGCCGACCTGCACGGTGAGCGTCTGGCCTGGCGCGAGGCGCAGGTTGCGCTCGGTGACGCGCTCGCCGTCGATGCGCACGCCGCCCTGCTCGATAGCGCGCACCGCCTCGGACGTGCTCGCCGCGAGCTGCGCGAGCTTGAGGAGCTGCGCGATCGGCAGCCCACCAGCGGGGCTCTGCAGCGTGATTTCGGGCATGTCTCGCGGCAGCACGCCGTGGCGAAAGCGCTGCTCGAATTCTGCCTCCGCGGCCTGCGCCGCGGCCGCGCTATGGAAGCGCGCGACGATTTCCTTGGCGAATGCCGCCTTCACGTCGCGCGGGTTGCCGCCGGCGGCGAGTTCCTTCTTCCAACGCGCGATGGTCGACGGCGGCTCGAACGACAGCAATTCGATGTAGCGCCACATGAGCGCGTCGGAAATCGACATGAGTTTCCCGAACATTTCCTGCGGCGGCTCGGCGATGCCGACGTAGTTGCCGAGCGACTTGGACATCTTGTCGCGCCCGTCGAGTCCCTCGAGAAGCGGCATGGTGAGCACGCACTGCGGCTCCTGGCCGTAGTCCTTCTGCAGCTCGCGCCCGACGAGCAGGTTGAATTTCTGGTCGGTGCCACCGAGCTCGACATCGGCCTTCATCGCCACCGAGTCATAGCCCTGCATCAGCGGATAGAGCAGCTCGTGCACCGCGATCGGCTGAGCGCCCTTGAACCGCTTGCTGAAATCGTCGCGCTCGAGGAGCCGTGCCACGGTGTAGCGCGACGCGAGACGGATCATGCCCTCCGCGCCGAGCTTGTCGGACCACTCGGAGTTGAACAGGATCTGCGTACGCTCGGGGTCCAAGATCTTGAACACCTGGTCTTGATAGCTCCGGGCGTTCGCCAAGATTTCTTCGCGTGTCAGCGGCGGGCGTGTCTGGTTCTTGCCGCTGGGGTCGCCGATCATCCCGGTGAAATCGCCGATCAGGAACTGCACCTGGTGGCCGAGGCTCTGGAAGTCGCGCAGCTTGTTGATCACCACCGTATGCCCAAGATGGAGGTCGGGCGCGGTGGGATCCAGGCCGAGCTTTACCCGCAGCTTGCGGCCGCTCGCGAGCTTCTTCGCGAGCTCCTCCTCGACGATCAGCTCATCTGAGCCCCGACGGATGGTCTGAATGGCCTGCCCAATGGCGGACATGTTCGATTTGCGCCGCGAGGCGCCTTTGCTAGACTGCGCAGGCTTCTGAATAAAAAGGGATTCTAGCCGATCTATGGCCTTGCCCGGGACGCTCAGGCGTACCGCAGCGATCGCGATCCTCGCCGGCTCGGGCGTGGTGGCGGCGTTTGCCACCATCTCGCCGCGCGGCGATGTCGCCTCCGTGCCGCCGACCACCGTGATCGTGGAAGCGCTGGCGCTGCATGCGCGCGAGGTTCCCGCGGCGAAGCAGTATGTTCATGAAGAACAATTCCAGCGCGGCGACACGCTCGCCGGTTTTCTCGGCCGGCTCGGAATCGACGAAGACGTGATCCCGCGTCTCGCGCGCACGCCGACGCTGCGCGCGCTGCGTCCAGGCTCGCTGGTGCGTGCCGACGTGCTCGCCGATGGCTCGCCGAAGGAGCTGAGCTTTCTCACGGGCCGCGACACGCTCGTGCGGATCGTGCCGCAGGGCGACGGCTTCCGGGCGCTCGAGGAGCAGGCCTCCCTCGAGACTCGCGTCATGATGAAAGCGAGCGTGATCCGCAGCTCGCTGTTCGCCGCGACCGACGCGGTCGGCATCCCCGACAGCGTCGCGATGCAGCTCGCCGACGTCTTCGGCGGCGACATCGATTTCCATCGCGATCTGCGCAAGGGCGATCGCTTCACCGTGGTCTACGAGCTGCACCACCTGGGCGGCCGCCCGGTGCGCGCCGGGCGATTGCTCGCCGCGGAGTTCGTCAACCAGGGCAAGACGCTGCGCGCGGTGCATTTCGGCTCGGGCTACTACGCGCCGGACGGCAAGAACCTGCGCAAGGCGTTCCTGCGCTCGCCGCTCGAATTCTCGCGCGTGAGCTCGGGCTTCGGCATGCGCCGCCATCCGATCCAGAGCACCTGGCGCACGCACAAGGGCATCGACTATGCGGCGCCCATCGGCACCCGCGTGCGCGCGGTCGGCGATGCGGTCGTGGAATACGCGGGAGTGAAAGGCGGTTACGGCAACGTCGTCATCCTGCGCCACAACGGCCAGTACTCGACCGTGTACGCGCACCTCAGCCGCATCGCGGTGCGGCGCGGCGCGCGCGTCGGGCAGAGCGACACCATCGGCTTTGTCGGGCAGACCGGCTGGGCCACCGGCCCGCATCTGCACTACGAATTTCGCATCGCCGGCGAGGCGCGCAATCCGCTATCGGTAGCGCTGCCTGCGGCGCTGCCGCTGCCGGCGCGCGAGCTCGGCGCGTTCCGCGCGCAAGCCGAGCCGCTCGTCGCGCGGCTGGAGCTGCTGGCGAACGCGAATCTCGCGCTGCTGGATTAGAAAAGCTAGACGGAGAACGAAGACCCGCAACCGCAGGTGCTCTGCGCGTTGGGGTTCTTGATGACGAACTGCGCGCCTTCCAGGCCTTCCTGGTAGTCGATCTCGGCGCCGACCAGGTACTGGTAGCTCATCGGGTCGATCAGCAGCATGACGCCGTTTTTCTCCATCACGGCGTCGTCCTCGTTCTTCACTTCGTCGAAGGTAAAGCCGTACTGGAAGCCGGAGCAGCCGCCGCCCGTGACGAACACGCGCAGCTTGAGCTCCGGGTTGCCTTCTTCCTCGATCAACTGCTTTACCTTGTTCGCCGCGCTATCGCTGAACAGCAGCGGGGACGGCATTTCAGTGACTGCGTTCATTCCTGCTCCTTAGGTGCTGGAGGCGAGCTTGAGCTCGACGCCTTTCGTTTCCGCGCCGTGATGCACGAGGCGCCCTTCAACCACGGCGCCCTGATGGATTTCGATGGTCTTGTAATACACATCACCTTTGACCCTCGAGCCTGCCTGGAGTTCGAGTGTTTCCGTAGCATGAACCGGGCCATTGATCATGCCGTTGACCACGATGTGCGCGGCCTGCACTTCGCCGTCGATGCGCGCGTCCGATGACACCACCAGCGTGCCGGGCTGGTCGGCGAGCGCAGCGACGTTGCCGCGCACCATGCCGTCCACGCGCAGTCCGCCGCTGAAGATCACGTTGCCCTCGATGCGGGTGGTCGCCCCGATCAGGCTGTCGATGCGGTTCTGCGGCTTGCTCGTCTTGTTGAACATGCTCGTCTCCCTAAACGTGCAGTTACAGCGTTACCGTGTGCGTCGCGCGCGGCTGGTTCGAACCCGTCTCGTAGACGCGCACCTGGACATTCTCGACCTTCGCCTTGGGATTCACCCGGAAAATGCCCTCCACGCGGCGGAAGTACTTGAATGCCAACCGGAACTCCGACGCCCCTGCGTCTCCAGGCTCCGGGAAGCTCATCATAGCATTCTGGCCCCGGTCCGTCAGAGTGACCACCAGCTCGAGCCTGCCGTTGAACTCACGCTCGCGCCGGGCGCGCGGGGTGACGAGCAGCAGGTGGTAGCGGTATTCGCCGGGCAGGACATCGGGCTCGACCTTGAAGCGGTAGATCGAAAGCGCGTTGCCGCTGCGCGCCTCCGACGAAAGCATGCTCTCGAAGGTCGCGAGCTCCTCGCGCAGCTTCGCGTTGTCCTGCTCGAGGACCCGGATCTGCTGCGCGAGCTTTTGCTGTGCCGTGCGCTCGATCGACAGGCGGCTCTCGGCCGCATTGGCGATCGCGCGCAGCCGCTCGAGCTCGGCCTGCGCCGCCGCGAGTTCGCGCGTCGCCACGGCGAGCTCGCCCTGGACCTCGCTCTGATCGAAGCCGGCGAAGCGCCGGCCGGCGTCGTAGATCCACGCCGCGGCGGCGGCCGAGACGGCGAGCAGCACCGCGAGGCCGAGCCAGCGCCAGTACCACGGCAGGTGCGAATACACCGCAACGCGCGGCGCCGCGATGCCGAAGCGCTGGCGGACCTTGAGCCATCTGCCGGAGATGTCGCGCATCACGGCACGACGGGCGGCTGGTCCAACGCACGCGTCTCGGGCAAGCCGAACATGAGATTCATGTTCTGCACCGCCTGGCCGGCGGCGCCCTTCACGAGGTTGTCGATCACGCTCAGCACGACCAGGGTTTCCGACTTGCCCGAGCTCTCGGGCGGCCGGTGCAGCGCGATGCGGCAGACGTTCGCGGCGCGCACCGAGCGCGTATCGGGGTGGCTGCCCGGCGGCATGATGTCGACGAACGGCTCGCCCGCGTAGCGCTTCTCATACAGCGCTTGAAAATCGACTTCGCGCGTCACGCGCGCGTAGAGCGTGGCGTGGATGCCGCGGATCAGCGGCAGGAGATGCGGAATGAACACCAGCCCGACCTCGCGCTTCGCGGCTTGCGCGAGACCCTGACGGATCTCCGGCCAGTGGCGATGGCCCGCGACGTTGTAGGCCATGAAGTTGTCCGCGGCTTCGGCAAAGCTCAAGTGCAGTTCGGCCTTGCGCCCGGCACCGCTCACGCCGGACTTGGCGTCCGCGATGAGATGCCCGGTATCGACCACGCCGCTCTCGACGAGCGGCAGGAAGCCGAGCTGCACCGCCGTCGGATAACAGCCGGGATTCGCTACCAGCCGCGCGCCGCGGATCTGCTCGCGATTCACCTCGCACAGGCCGTACACCGCTTCGCGCACGAGCTCCGGCGCCGCGTGCTTCATCTTGTACCAGCGCTCCCACTCGGCGACGTCACGGATGCGAAAGTCGGCCGAGAGGTCGACGATGCGCGCCCCCGCATCGAGCACCGCGCGAGCCTCGCCCATGGCGACGCCGTTGGGCGTGGCGAAGAAGACGACGTCGCAGCCGCGCAGTGCTTGGACACTGGGCGCGGTAAACGCGAGCTCGACGTGCCCGCGCAGGCCCGGAAACATCGCCGCTACCGGTGTACCGGCTTCCTTGCGGGAAGTGATCGCGCGCAGCTCAACATCCGGGTGCTGCGCGAGCAGGCGCAGGAGCTCGACGCCCGTGTAACCTGTGCCGCCGACGATCCCTGCCTTGATCATTCGCCCGCCCCAAAAACAAGAAAGCCGCACATAAACAAAAAAGCCGCCCGCAGGCGGCTTTCGATTTCCGGTTTCTTTCCGATCAACGTTTCGAGTACTGCTTGCGCCGCCTCGCTTTGTGCAGTCCCACTTTCTTTCGCTCGACCTCTCGCGCGTCGCGCGTCACCAGACCCGCGGCGCTGAGCGTAGGTTTCAGTCCCGCATCATACTCGATCAACGCGCGCGTTATGCCATGGCGCACCGCGCCGGCCTGGCCGCTTTCGCCGCCGCCGTACACGTTCACCAGGATGTCGAAGCCGGCCAGGTTTTTCGTCAGCTCGAGCGGCTGGCGCACGACCATGCGGCCCGTCTCGCGGCCGAAGAATTCATCCACCGGCTTGCCGTTCACGACGAACGCGCCTTTGCCGGGTTTGAGGAACACGCGGGCCACGGCGCTCTTGCGCCGCCCGGTACCGTAGTAATAGTCGCCGACCATCAGATCTCCAGATTCTTGGGCTGCTGTGCCGAGTGGGGATGCGTGCCGCCCGCGTAGATCTTGAGCTTGCGCAGCATGGCGTAGCCGAGCGGCCCCTTGGGCAGCATGCCTTTCACGGCCTTTTGCAGCACCCGCTCGGGATGCGCCGCGTGCAGCTTGCCGAAGCTCGTTTCCTTGAGGCCGCCCGGAAATCCGCTGTGCCGGTAATAGGTCTTGCGCTCGGTCTTGCGGCCGGTCACGCGCAGCTTCGATGCGTTGACGACGACGATATAGTCGCCGGTGTCGACATGCGGCGTGTACTGCGGCTTGTGCTTGCCGCGCAGGCGGGTAGCGATCTGCACGGCAAGACGGCCCAGAACCTTGCCCTGGGCGTCGACCACGAACCAGCCCTGCTCGACCTCGCCGACCTTCGCGGTATAGGTTTTCATGCGGGAATAACCAAAAATGCGGAAAAGCCGCGGATTTTACACAAAAAAACGGCGCGACCCGAGAGAGTTGCGCCGAATCCACCTAAGGAGGAGGAGGGTGGAGACGAAAAGCAGTCGAAGCCATTATGCCGAGCCGAAATGTTGCAATGCAAGGCCGCGCGCTGGTCTTTCATCTGCGCTGCCTATGTCATTGACGCGCAAGCACTTGTAGCAGGGACCGGCACTTGCGCGCGAATCCTCCCCGGACAATGATGTTGCCGAGCACAAGCGGCTGAAAGAAAAAGGACTGCCATGGACTGCACCGTACGCTGGAGCGGCGAAGGAATGACCTTTCTCGCCGAGACCGGAAGCAACCACGTCGTCGCGATGGATGGCGCGCCGGACGGCGGCGGTCGCAACCTCGCGCCGCGGCCGATGGAGCTCCTGCTCGTCGGTACCGGCGGCTGCACAGCCTACGACGTGGTGGTGATCCTCAAAAAAAGCGGGCAGGACGTGCGCGGCTGCGAGGTCAGGGTGACCTCCGAGCGCGCGGCCACCGATCCGAAGGTGTTCACCCGGATCCACCTGCACTTCGTCGTGCGCGGCCGCGGCCTGAAGCGCAATCTCGTCGAGCAGGCGATCCGCCTGTCGCATGAGAAGTACTGCTCGGCTTCGATCATGCTCGGCAAGACCGCCGAGATCAGCAAGGATTTCGAGATCCTGGACGACGAATGAAGAGCGCATACAGCCGCGCGTCTCCCAGCCCACGGTATCGCCGCTTGCTCGAGCAATATCGATTGCTGCATTTATATGGCGAAGCCCAGCTTGGCATAGCGCCGGAGCAAACGTTTCCGGGACAAAGTCTTCCGAAGCAGGCGCCTCACATCAGGCAGCTGATCAAGCGCACCAATGCGAAGGACATTCTCGACTACGGCGCGGGAAAGGGGCAGCAATATTGGCCGCGTCGTGTAATCGATGCCGAAAACCACGCGGATTATCCGGACATCAAATCGTACTGGGGCGTGAGCGGCATTACCTGCTACGACCCGGCCTATTCTCCGTTCGTGCAACTACCCGAGGGCACCTTCGACGGCGTGGTCTGCACCGACGTGCTGGAACATTGTCCCGAGGAGGATATTCCCTGGATATTGGAAGAACTCTTTCAGTACGCCCGCAAGTTCGTCTACGCGAACATTGCCTGTTTTCCAGCACGCAAGCGGCTGCCGAGCGGCGGCAACGCGCACTGCACCATCAAGTCCGCGAAGTGGTGGGCCGAGCAAATTGAGCGCGCCGCTCGCCAAAAGGCCGACGTGCTCTACGAGTTTCGGCTTGCCTTTGACCCGAATCAGGTGAAGCAAAGAATTCTGCGTCGTCCCTCGCCTGCCGCCTGATTTAGTAGGGATTGCGGTGCTTGTACCAGGCCCAGATGATGAGCGAGACCAGGATGATGAACACGATGCCTTCGCCATACACGCCGCCCGCAGGCGCGTTGGCGATCTCGCCGGCAAGCGTCCGCACCTCCTGATCGCTCATTGCGGCGACGCGCTCTTTCGCGCTCGTCGCGTCGATGCCGAAGGACTGCAGCTCGCGCGCGAGCGCCGCGCGGTCCGCGCCGGCGCTGGCGGCCATGGTCTGATCCGTAGCAATCATGCCGGCGCTCGCGAGCTGATACGGCGCCCAGATCATGAGCGCGATCAAAAGCCGGCAGATGTTCTTTGCCCATCCCGTGTGCATGAACTTCCCCCCTTGAGGTAAAGATGCGTGCCGCGCGCGAGCCTAGGTCGGCCGCAGCGCTGTCGTCA
>DASXRW010000527.1:0-2249 GCA_036506355.1 Burkholderiales bacterium | reverse complement strand
CGCAAGGAGCGTTCCGAATGGTTCGGCGGCGGCTACGACCAGCCGGGGATCCATTCGATCTGCCTCGAAGGCGGGAAGATCACCATCGCCATCTCGTGCGGCGGCACCTGGCAGAGCGCCGACGGGGGCGCGAGCTGGCGGCTCGCCGGCAAGGGCATGTACGCCGAGTTCATGCCGCCTGAGCGCCGCGAGGATCCCAACATCCAGGATGTGCACCGGCTCGCGCAGTGCGCAGCGCGACCCGAGGTGTTCTGGGCGCAGCACCATAACGGCGTGTTCCGCTCGACCGACGGTGCGGCGAGCTTTCAGGAAATCAAGGCGGTGGCTCCGTCGAAATTCGGCTTCGCAGTCGCGGTGCACCCGAAGAACCCGGACACGGCCTGGTTCGTGCCCGCGGTGAAGGACGAGTGCCGCGTCCCGGTCGATGCGAAGCTCGTGGTGGCCCGCACACGCGATGGGGGCAAGTCGTTTTCGGTTTTGAGAAACGGCTTGCCGCAGGAGCAGGCCTACGACCTCGTCTACCGCCATGGCCTCGACGTCGACGAGACCGGCAACCGCCTCGCCCTCGGCTCGACGACCGGCGGGCTGTGGCTCTCCGAGGACCAGGGCGATTCGTGGCGCTGCCTCTCGACCAGCCTGCCGCCGATCCATTGCGTGCGCTTCGGCTGATCGCGGGCGCGTCGCTTCTGGCGCTGCTCGCGCTCTGCCTCGTCTGGGAGCTGTGGCTCGCGCCGCTGCGTCCGGGCGGCTCGCTCGTGGCGCTGAAGGCGCTGCCGCTCGCTGCGCCGCTGCCCGGCATCCTCTCGGGGCGGCGCTACACCTACCAGTGGTCGAGCCTGCTGATCCTCGCCTACTTCGCCGAGGGCGCGACGCGCGCCTGGGCCGACCATGGTGTTTCGCGCACCCTCGCCTTCGGCGAGCTGGCGCTGAGTCTCGCGTTCTTCGCCGCCGCCGTCAGCTACGCGCGGCTGACGCGAGCAGGCGCTTAGCCGCGGCGTAGACCGGCAACTCGATCAGCGCGCCGCCGACCTTGGCGCGATCGCGGCCTGCCGCCCGTGCTTTTTCAAACGCCGCAACAACCTTGCGCGCCTTGGCGAGCTCCGCGCGCGAAGGCGTGAAGACCGCGTTGATCGCTCTTGCGTGCGACGGATCGACCAGGCTCTTCATACGGTAGCCGAGCTGCTTCGCATAGCGCGCGTCCGCCACCGCGCCCTTCGCATCGCTGAAGGTATAAGGACAATCGATCGCTTCTACGCCCGCCGCGCGGCACTCGACGAGAAAGCGCGATCGCACGTAGGCGAGCTCGGCGCCGCCGCGGCTCCGCTCCGTGCCGAGATCGACCACCATGTCCTCGCTCGCGACCAGCAGCGCCGTGAGCCGCGGGCTGGCGCGCGCAATCTCGGCGGTCCTCGTGAGGCCGCGCGCCGATTCGATATTCGGCACGAGCTCGACGCCCAGCGGCGCGGCGGCCTCGAGCCGGCGCACCTGCTCCGGTGAATCGACCTTCGACATCATCAGCACATCCGGGCGCGCGATCCCGGCCAGGTCCTCGGCGCCGCAGGTTTCGAAGGGATTCACGCGCACGCCGGCGATGGCGCCCGCCTTTCGCCAGCGCTCGAACGCCCTGGACGATAGCTGGCGCGCCCTGGGGCGCAAATCCGGCGGCGTGAAGTCTTCGAGCTCCAGGATGATCACGTCCGCGCCGGAGCGCGCCGCCGCGGCGTGCGCGGCCTCGTCGGCGCCCGGCACGAAAAGCCAGCTGCGCCTCATGGGCAGCCGTGCAGCTGCTCGGCGAGCTGCGCGAGCCGCTGATCGCGTGCCGCATCCTCGAGGTAGACCCGCTCGCCCTTGGCATCGAGCCTCGCGATGCGCCGGCCGCTCGCCAGATCGCGCTGCTCCCGCTGCAGCCTCGCGCATCGCTGCGCGAGCGCACGGCGCTCGCCCGCGTCCTTCGCTTCGCGCTCGAGCTGGCGGCGCCTGAAGCCGGCCTCGTCGGCGCCGAGATCCTCCTGGCGCGGGCGCACTACGCCGGAGAGCGGCGGGCTCGACTTGATTGCCGCTTCCTTGCAGCCCGCCTGCGGCTTATCCGTGTATTGGGTCTTGCCGCGCTCGTCGACGCATTTGTACATCTGCGCTTGGGCGCAGAGTGGCAACAGCAGCAGCAGAAGCATCCTCACAGGTCGAGCTGGTACAGGCTCTTGTGCGTGCCGCGATAATCGGCCGGCAGCGGACTGTCGGGCGCGAAGTAC
>DASXRW010000526.1:0-1790 GCA_036506355.1 Burkholderiales bacterium | reverse complement strand
CAACTACTCGGTCGCCGAGCTCGCGATCGACGCCGACGCGCGCTTCCTCGCGCTGCGCGTCACCACCTGGGCAAACATGGGCGCCTATCTCTCGAACTTCGGCCCGTTCATCCCGCAGCTCGCCGGGCCGATGCTCTCGGGGGTCTACCGCATCCCGGCGATCTATCTCAACATCAAGGGCACGCTCACCAACACCGTGCCGGTCGACGCCTATCGCGGCGCCGGCCGCCCGGAGGCGATCTACCTCCTCGAGCGCGTCGTCGATGCCGCCGCGCGCGAGCTCGGCCTCGCGCCCGACGAGCTGCGCCGGCGCAACTTCATCGCGCCTTCGGCGATGCCCTACCAGACGCCGGTGGAGAGCCGCTACGACTCCGGCGATTTCGCCGCGGTGATGGCGCGGGCGATGGAAAAGGCCGATTGGGCGGGTTTCGCAAACCGAAAAAAACAATCGGCGGCTCGCGGGCGGCGCAGAGGTGTTGGTTTGGCCATGTACATCGAGCGCTGCGGCGGCGGGCCGGGCGACACCATCCGCTTGAAAGTCGACGGCGACAAGGTGGTGGCGTTCTCGGGCATGCAGGACAACGGCCAGGGTCACGCGACGACTTTCGTGCAACTGCTGTCGGCCAAGCTCGGCCTCGATGCGTCCAGGATCCGGGTGGTGCAGGGCGACACCGATCTCGTACCGGCAGACGGGCTGACCGGCGGTTCGCGCTTCCTCGCCATCGGCGGCGTCGCCGCGGGTGCGGCGGCCGATGAAGTGATCGAGCAGGGGAAAAAGGCTGCCGCCGCGAAGCTGGAAGCCGCGGCCTCCGACATCGAGTACCGCAACGGCGAGTTCCGCATCGCCGGCACCGATCGCAAGGTCGGGCTGTTCCAGCTCGGTGCGCTGGAGGCGACGCACACCCGCACCCCGCCTGACTACACCTATCCGAATGGCTGCCACATCTGCGAGGTCGAGATCGACCCGGACTCGGGCGACGTCCAGATCGTGCGCTACACGGTGGTCGACGACTTCGGCCGCGCGGTGAACCCCAAGCTGCTCGAAGGTCAGGTGCACGGCGGCACCGTGCAGGGCATCGGCCAGGCGCTGCGCGAGCACGCGGTCTACGATCGCGACAGCGGCCAGCTCCTCTCGGGCTCGTTCATGGACTACGCGATGCCGCGCGCCACCGACCTGCCGGCGCTCGACTGCAGCTTCCACCACGTGCCGTGCACGAGCAACCCGCTCGGCGTCAAGGGCGCGGGCGAAGCGGGCGCGGTCGGCGCGCCGGCGGCGGTGATCAATGCGATCGTCGACGCGCTGCAGGGAAAGCGCATCGACATGCCCGCCACCGCCGAGGCGGTGTGGCGCGCGCTTCAGCCGTCCACTGGCCGCTCTGGCGTCTCGAGCAGGAGCTGATAGAACGCGAGGTCGAGCCAGCGGCCGAACTTGTAGCCGGCCTGCCGGATCGTGCCGGCGTGGAAGAAGCCGAGCTTCTCGTGAAGCCGCACGCTCGCGCGGTTCGCGGCGTCGATGCCGCCGACCATGACGTGGTACTGCTGCTCGCGCGCCGCTTCGATCAACTTCTCCATCAGCGCTGCGCCGATCCCCTTGCCGCGGTGCTCGCGGTGCACATAGACCGAGTGCTCGACCGAGTACTTGTACGCCGGCCATGCACGGAAGCTGCCGAAGCTCGCGAATCCCACGAGCGCTTCACCCTGGACGGCGCCGATGACCGGGAAGCGGCCAGTCTCCTTCGCCTTGAACCAGCCCACCATGCTCTCCGGCGGCCGCGGCCGGTAGTCATAGA
>DASXRW010000525.1:0-11770 GCA_036506355.1 Burkholderiales bacterium | reverse complement strand
GCGAGTTCGTCGAGAGGTCGAACCATGCCGCGCCGGCCCGCAGGACGGACTTGAGTTCGGCGGCGACCTTGTCGACTTCATCCGGGCCGGGGAGCGACGTAAAGACAAGCTCGCAGCCCTGAGCCGCCTCCGCCGTCGTGGAGCACCAATGGGTGAAACCCTCGATCCGGCGTAGGTCGTGCGCGCGCACCTCGTGCCCGGCCGCCTGCAGGTTCGCGGCCATCGCGCCACCCATGGTGCCGAGACCGATGAACGCGAGCTTCACGGCTGGCGCTCGGCGAAGACCTCTTTGGCGATCAGCGCTGCAGTGCCGGCGTTCGGCCAGCCGCAATAGAAGGCGAGATGCGTGATGAGCTCGATCAGCTCCTCGCGCTTCACACCGTTGTCGAGCGCGCGCCAGAGATGGCCGCGCAGCTGGTCGGGCCGATAGAGCGCGACGAGCGCCGCCACGGTGATCAGGCTGCGGTCGCGCTTGGCGAGTCCCGGCCGCTCCCACACGTCGCCGAACACCACCTTGTCGGTGAGCTCGCCGAGCTTCGGAAAAATGTCCCTGACCTGGCCGATGGTGGACGGCGGCGATGAGCGTGCCGGTGTACTTGCCATTGCGAACCTCCCGGGAAATTGACGCGGACGACTCTATCATGCAGCGCATGGATCAATCCGCGCAGCCGGAATCGCCTTACGCGTGGCGGCGGCTCGCCGCTTCGCTTGCGCTGATGACGATCGGCGGCTCGGGCATGTACGCCATGTCGGTAGCGCTGACGCCGGTGCAGGGCGAGTTCGGCATAACGCGCGGCGACGCCTCGCTGCCTTATACGCTGACCACGATCGGCTTCGGCCTGGGCGGCATCCTGATGGGAAAGCTCGCGGACCGCGTCGGCGTGATGGTCCCTGTCGTCGTCGCCGCGGTGAGCCTCGGTTGCGGCTTCGTGCTCGCCGGCTTGTCGGCGAACCTCTGGCAGTTCAGCCTCGCCCACGGCGTGCTGATCGGTCTGCTCGGCTGCTCGGCGACCTTCGCTCCGCTGGTCGCCGATACCTCGCTCTGGTTCAACCGGCGGCGCGGCATCGCCGTCGCGATCTGCGCGAGCGGCAATTACCTCGCGGGCGCGCTATGGCCGCCCGTAATGCAGTTCTTCTTCGATGCGTTCGGATGGCGGGCGACATACGTCGGCACTGGCGTTTTCTGCATTGCGAGCATGCTGGCGCTCGCCCTCGTGCTGCGGCCGCGCCCGCCCGCGCTCGAGTCCACGCCGCATGCCAGGACAGCATCAGTCCATTCCACGGCCCCGCTCGCGCTGCCGCCCAATGTCCTGATGACCCTGCTCGTCACCTCCGGCATCGCCTGCTGCGTGGCCATGTCGATGCCGCAGGTGCACATCGTCGCCTACTGCGGCGATCTCGGTTACGGCGCGGCGCGCGGCGCGGAAATGCTCTCGCTGATGTTCGGCTTCGGCATCGTCAGCCGCGTCGCCTCCGGCTGGATCTGCGACCGCATCGGCGGCCTGCGCACGCTGCTGCTCGGTGCGGTGCTGCAGGCCATCGCCCTCGCGCTTTTCCTGCCGTTCGACGGGCTTGCTTCCCTGTACGTCGTCTCGGCGCTCTTCGGCCTGTTCCAGGGCGGACTCGTGCCCTCTTACGCGATCATCGTGCGCGAGCATTTTGCGCCGCGCGAGGCCGGGATGCGTGTCGGCATCGTGTTCATGGCTACCCTGCTCGGGATGGGCCTCGGCGGCTGGCTGTCGGGTGCGCTCTTCGATCTCACGGGCTCGTATCGCGCGGCCTTCGTCAACGGCATCGCCTGGAGCCTCGCCACGCTATGCATCGCCGCCTGGCTGCTCGCTAGAGAAGCTTCGGCTGCGCGCCGCGGTACGCAAGGCCTTCTTCCTCGAGGACGGCAAGCGGACTGAGCGTGTGCTCATTCTGTCTGTCGGCTGCCCGCAGATGGACTACGCGCTCGCCGCGCGCCACGAGCCAATCGGCGATGAGCGAGCGGTGGCAGTGCGCCGGGTCGCTCTCGGCGCACATGAGGCAGATCGCTTCGTTCTGCGCTGCATCCATGAGCTGGGTCATCGCGCCAGCGAAGGCGTCGCTCTGCATATGGTCGGCGTAGGCACGGAATAGCGGATTCTTGAGCGCGGTATGGGCGGAATGCTCGCCGACCTGCCGGAACCCGCCGAGTGCCCTGCCCAGCCAGTCGTAGCGGATCTGCTCCGCTTCGAGCGCGGGGCCGAGATGCTCGCGCGAGAAGTGCGGATGACGGCGCGAGACCGGGAACGCGCGCACGTCGACCAACCGTGAGATGCGGGCGGCGTGCAGCAGGGAAATGAGCTCGGGCCCGCTGCGCGCGCCGTGGCCTATGGTGTAGATCAGATCACGCCCTCGGCGCGAAGCGCTTCGACTTCCGCCTGGCCCAGGCCGAGCAGTTCCTCGAGCACCGCGGAAGTATGCTCGCCCAGCGCCGGCTCGCGCACCGCTGCCGCCTTTTGGCCGGAAAATTTTGCGGGCTGCAGCGCGAGCTCCAACTGGCCGAACGCCGGATGCCCGATCGCGGGGCCGGGGCGCGAGCGCCATGCCTGGGCCAGATCGCGCACCGGCCCGGCAGGAATGGCGCGCGCGTGACAGGCGTGGATGACCTCCTCCACGCGGCGCGACGCAGTCCAGGACTCGATGAGTTCGCGCAACGCGCTTTCGTTTGCGCGCCGCGCCGCGTTGTTTGCGTAGCGCTCATCAGCGGCCAACGCTGGCTGGCCGAGGATTGCACAGAGCTCGCGGAACTGGGCATCGCTCGGCACCACGATGGCGACGTGCCCGTCACGCGCGCGAAACACATCGACCGGCGTCGTCACCGGGTGGCGATTGCCGACGCGTTGCGGCGCTTCGCGATCGGCCGCATAGCGCGCGAGTCCGGTGAGCTGCATCGAGAGCATCGCGTCGAGCATGGCGAGGTCGATCGTCTGGCCCTCGCCCGTGCGCTCGCGATGCCACAGCGCGGCGAGCACCGCCCAGGCACCGAAAAGACCGGTCGCGACATCGGCGATCGATTCGCCGACTGCGGTCGGCGGCCCGTCGGGGGAGCCGGTGAGCGACATCAGGCCCGACATCGCCTGGACGATGAGATCGTAGGCCGGCCAGGCGGCGAGCGGCCCGGTCTGTCCGAACCCTGAGATGCTGAGGTAGACCAGGCGCGGGTTGCGCTCGCGCAGGCGCGCGGCGTCGACCTCGAGCCGCGCGGCCACGCCGGGACGGAAGTTCTCCACTACCACGTCGCATTTCGCTGCCAACTCGGCCATGATCGCCCGGGCACGCGCGGCTTTGAGATTGAGCGTGACGCTCTTCTTGTTGCGGTTGAGGAGTGCGAAATAGACGCTTTCGCCACCGACGAACGGACCGAAGCGCCGCGCATCGTCGCCCGACCCAGGAGTTTCGATCTTGATCACTTCGGCGCCGAGATCACCGAGGAGCGCGGTGCAATAAGGCCCCGACATCACTCGCGAGAGGTCGAGGACGCGAATGCCGGACAAGAGCTTCATCAATCGAGGAACGGCAAGTCGAGGCGATGCTGACGCGCCGCCTGGATCGCGCTCTCGTAGCCGGCGTCGGCATGGCGCATCACCCCCGAGCCCGGGTCGTTCCACAGCACGCGTTCGATGCGCCGAGCTGCGGCCTCGCTGCCGTCGGCAACGAGCACCATGCCGGCATGCTGCGAGTAACCGAGCCCAACGCCGCCGCCGTGATGGAAGGAGACCCAGCTCGCGCCCGAGGCGACATTCAGCATCAGGTTGAGCAGCGGCCAGTCGGACACCGCGTCGGAGCCGTCTTTCATCGCCTCGGTCTCGCGATTGGGGCTTGCCACCGAGCCCGAGTCCATGTGGTCGCGGCCGATCACGATGGGCGCCTTCAGCTCCCCGCTTCGCACCATCTCGTTGAACGCCAGCCCCGCGCGGTGACGCTCGCCGAGGCCGAGCCAGCAGATGCGCGCCGGCAGTCCCTGGAAAAGAACCTTCTTCGCCGCCAGCTCGAGCCAGCGCTGCAGCGCCTTGTCTTCGGGAAAGAGCTCGCGCACCTTCGCATCCGTGCGCGCAATGTCCTGCGGGTCGCCCGAGAGCGCCGCCCAGCGGAATGGGCCCTTACCGATGCAGAAGAGAGGGCGGACATAAGCCGGCACGAAGCCCGGGTAGTCGAAGGCGCTCTTCAACCCGGCGTTCTTCGCCTCCTGGCGGATGTTGTTGCCGTAATCGACGCACGGGATGCCCATCGCCTTGAACTGCAGGATCGCCTGCACGTGCTTGGCGATCGACTCGCGCGCCGAGAGCGCCACTTCGTCCGGTTCTGTTCTCCTCAGCGATTTCCATTTCTCCAGCGACCAATGCTCCGGCAAATAGCCGTTGGCGGGATCGTGTGCGGAAGTCTGGTCCGTAACAAGCGACGGCCTGAACTGCGAGGCCTGGGCGCGCTTCAGCATCTGAGGCAGGAGTTCTGCGGCGTTGCCGAGCAGCGCAACCGACACCGGACCTTGAGCGCTGCTCAGTATGGCCATCGCTTCGTCCAGGCTGGTGGCCTTCTTGTCCAAGTATCCAGTCCGCAGCCGCATGTCGATGCGTGAGGGGTCGCATTCGATCGCCAGCATCGAAGCGCCGTTCATGGTCGCGGCGAGCGGCTGCGCGCCGCCCATCCCGCCGAGGCCGGCGGTCAGGATCCATTTGCCCGACCAGTCCCCGCCGTAGTGCTGGCGGCCGGCCTCGGCAAAAGTCTCGAATGTGCCCTGCACGATGCCCTGGCTGCCTATATAGATCCACGACCCGGCGGTCATCTGGCCGTACATCATCAGCCCCTTGCGGTCGAGCTCGTTGAAGTGCTCCCAGCTCGCCCAGTGCGGCACGAGGTTCGAGTTCGCGATCAGCACGCGCGGCGCTTCGGCATGCGTGCGGAAGACGCCCACCGGCTTGCCCGACTGCACGAGTAACGTCTCTTCGCCCTTCAATCGCTTGAGCGTGGCGACGATGCGCTCGTAGCTGTCCCAGTTGCGCGCCGCCTTGCCGATGCCGCCATAGACCACCAGGTCTTCCGGCCGCTCGGCGACCTCGGGGTCGAGGTTGTTCATGAGCATGCGTAGCGCGCCCTCGACGTGCCAGTTCGCGGTATTGAGCGTCGCGCCTCGCGGCGCCTTGATGGGCGGGCGGGAATTCACGATTCCTCCTTCATCACGAGCACGGATTTTCCAGTGGTGCGCCGACCGGCGAGATCGCCGAGCGCCTCGCGCAGCTTTTCGAACGGATAGTGCGCTGCCGCTTCAATGCGCAGTTTGCCGGCGCGCCACGACGCGAGCACCGCGTCCAGCGCACGCTCGATGAGAGCGCGGTCATGGTCGTGCGACCAGTACACGCCGAGCGCAGAAGCGTTCTTCAGCAGCAGGCGGTTCGCGCGCAGCTCGGGAATGCGGCCGCCGGCGAAGCCGACGATCAGATAGCGGCCATTGCGCGCGAGGCATTTTAGGCTCGGCTCGGCGAGCTCTGCGCCCACCGGATCGAAGATCACGTCCGGTGCTCCGACCTCCGCGGACCACTTCGCCGAGCGCGTGTTCACGACCTGCGTCGCGCCGGCGGCGCGCGCCACTTCGGCCTTCGCGCCATCTCCCACGCCTGCGATCACTTTCGCGCCCGCCTCCCGCGCGAGCTGCACGGCGGCGAGACCGACGCCGCCGGCAGCGGCATGTATCAGCACCGTTTCGCCGGCCGCGAGCCGGGCGCGATCGAAGAGCGCGATCCATGCCGTGGGCCACACCACCGGAAGAGTCGCAGCCGCCGTATAGGACATTTCAGCGGGGAGCGCGATCAGCATGTCGGCGCGCGCGACGGCGTATTCCGCGAACCCGCCCCAGAGCACTTTGCACGCGACACGCTCTCCGCTGGGCACCACGCGCCCGGCGATCTCCTGCCCCGGGACGAAAGGAACCGGCGGTTTGACCTGGTAGGTGCCTGAAACCATCAGCAGATCGGAAAAGTTGATGCCGCAGGCGTGCACCTCGACCAGCACTTCATTCGGCCCCGGCTCGGGCACGGCGCAATCGGCGATGGCGAGCTGCTCATACCCGGCGGCCTGCGCCGACTGCCAGGCGCGCATCAGATTACCATTCACGCGCAATGACAAGCCCGAAGACGAAGGCCGCTCCCGAGCTGCTCGCCCCCGATTTCTCGCTGCGCCAGATCTCGTACTTCGTGGCCGCGGCGCATCACCAGTCGGTGAACCGGGCGGCGGAGGCGCTGCACGTCTCGCCGCCGGCGATCTCGGCGGCGATCGCGGAGCTCGAGCGGACCTTGGGGCTGAAGCTCTTCGTGCGGCGCCACGCGCGCGGCATGGTGCTGACGGAAGCGGGCGATGCGCTGGCCGTCGAATGCCGCAACCTCTTGGGGCAGGCATGGGCTCTTGGTGCGGCGCGCCGCGGCGCAAGCGGCGAGCTGCGCGGCTCGGTGCACCTCGGCTGCCTGCTCTCCTTCGCACCCTTTCTCGTGCCACCGCTGGTGCGCGAATTCCGAAAGCGCTATCCGCAGGCGCGCGTCGACTGGCACGAGGGCAACCACGAGTACCTGATGGAAGGGCTGCAGAGCGGCGCGCTCGAGCTCGCCATCCTCTACGACTTCGAGGTACCGAGCGGTATCGCCTGCCTGCCGCTGCGTCCGGCGCCGCTCCAAGCGGTGCTGCCGGGAAGCCACCAGCTCACCCGCCGCAAGCGCGTCTCCCTGCACGAGCTCGCCGCCGAGCCGATGGTATTGCTCGATCTGCCGCGCACCCGCGAATACATCCTGTCGGCTTTCAGCGCCGGCCGGCTCACGCCACGCATCGAGTATCGCGCGCAGTCGGTGATGATGCTGCGCGGGCTGGTGGCGAGCGGCCTGGGTTATTCGCTGCTCAACTTCTGCCCGCCGTATACGCATCCCGGCATCGGCACGCTCGTCACCCGGCCGCTCGCGGCGCGGCTGCGCGCGCCGAACATCGTGGTGGCGCATTCGCACCGCTATCGGCCGACTCACGCCGCGCAGGCGCTGATCGACTGCGCGAGCAGGCTGGTGCGCGAGCTCTCGCTCACTTCCCGGCCAGCGTGAATTTGCCGTCCTTGACGGTGAGCATGACCACGCTCTCCGGCCGCGTGCCGTAGTGGTCCGTAGGCGAGTACCGGTAGAGCGCGGTGACGCCAACGTAATCCTGAGTGGCTTCGATCGCGTCGCGCAGCTTCACCGGGTCGGTGCCCGCCTTGCGGATCGCTTCGGCGAGCATCATGGTCGCGTCGTAACCGTTGCCGGCGAAGGTGGCGGGCGGCTTGCCGTACTTCTTCTCGTAGTCGCGCACGAAGCGCTCCACCACCGGCTTCTGCGGATCGCTCGCCGGCAGCGCCGCGGTGACGTAGATCTTCGACGATGGGAGCAGCACGCCGTTCGCGGCATCGCCCGCGAGGCGCAAAAAGTTGAAATCGTTCGATGAGTGCGCAAGGTAAAGGGGGGTCTTGATGCCGAGCGCGCGATGATTCTTGGTGGAGATGGCGAGCCCGGGGCCGGTCGCCCAGAGCACGGTCGCTTCCGCATCGGAAGCGCGGATCTTGGTGAGCTGCGGCGTCATGTCGGTATCGGCGTTGCCGAAGGTCTCCTTGGCGACGATGCTGATGCCGTAGGCGCCGACGCCCTTCTCGAGCGAGTCGCGGCCGCTCGTGCCGAAGGCGACGTCGGAATTCAGGATCGCGATCTTCTTGATGCCCTTCGCCTGCATGTCCTTGAGCATCACGCTCTGCACGACGACGTCGGTGAGCGGTGCGAGGAAGGTGAAGCGGCGCTTTTCCGGCGGCTGCACGATGCCGCGCGAGGCGCCATTGGCGATCATGGGAATCTTCGCGCCCTCCACCGAGTCCGCGACGGCGAACACCGATCCCGAGCTCATGGGGCCGACGACGGCGACCACTTTGTCCTGCTCGACGAGGCGCCGGAAACCGGAAACGGTCTTGGTGTTGTCGCTTTCCGAGTTGACGTTGATGAACTGGATCTTGCGGCCGTTGATGCCGCCGGCGGCGTTGAGCTGCTCGACGGCGAGCTGGGCGCCTTCCAGTCCGGGCTGGCCGAGCGAGGCGATGAAGCCGGAGGTCTCGAGCAGCCCTCCGATGCGGATCTCCTGCGCCGCCACCGGCAGCGCCACGGCGAGCAGCGCCGCCGTCAAGCTGTTGCGAAGTTTCATGGCCCTCCTCCTTTGTCGATGGAACTTTAGCGCACCGCGCGCAGCTGCCCGCGCGACGCTCGATTCGTATCTTCGCCTTCCCAGCCGAGGTAGGCGCGAGCGACCTCGGCATCTGCGAGCAGCTCGCGCGAACGCCCCTCGGCCGCGATGCGGCCATTGGCGAGAACATAAGCGCGCGCCGCGATCTGCAGCGCGGCGCGGGCGTTCTGCTCGACGAGCACGATGGCTACGCCCGAGCGCGTGAGCGGCGGCAGCGCCTCGAGAATCTCGCGCGCCGCTTGCGGCGCGAGCCCGAACGAGGGCTCATCGAGCAGGAGGAGCGCGGGCTGGTTCATGAGCGCGCGCCCGATGGCGAGCATCTGGCCCTCGCCGCCCGAGAGCGTGCCCGCCGGCTGCGCGGCGCGCTCGCGCAGCTTCGGAAATACCGAGTACACCATCTCCAGCGCCGCCTGTGTGGCTTGGGACTCGCGGGCGCTCGGCGTAACGAGCTCGCGCACACCGGCGGCGCGCCGCCGGCCATAGCGTCCGATCAGCAGGTTGTCGGCGACCGAGAGCGAAGCGAAAAGCTGCCGGCCTTCGGGCGCGAGGCTCAAGCCCGCGCGCACCCGGTCCTCGGCGGCGAGGCGGCCAATGTCACCACCGTCGTAAAGGATGCGTCCTGCAGCGGGCCGAGCCGCGCCAGCCACGGCCTTCAGCAATGTCGTCTTGCCGGCACCATTGGCACCGACGATGGCGACGATCTCGCCGCGCGCGACGCGCAGCGACACGCCATCCAGCGCCGTCGACGCGTCATAACGCACCACGAGCCCATCGACCTCGAGCAGCGATTTGGCCGCCACGGCCTCGTCTGCGGGCAGATGCGCGGCTATATCGGTATTGCCGAGGTAGGCCTCGATCACCTTCGGGTCCCGACGCACCGCCTCGGGCTCGCCTGAGGCGATGAGCCGGCCGTGATCGAGCACCACGATGCGCTGCGCGAGCCGGCCGACGAGCGCCAGGTCATGCTCGACGAAAAGCACGGTTTTGCCGCCCGCGCGCAGCCGCTCGATCACCGCCGCGAGCTGGGTCTTTTCGCTGGCGTTCAAGCCAGCGCCCGGCTCGTCGAGCACGAGCAGCTCGGCGCCGGTGCCGAGCGCGCGCGCGACTGCGAGCAGACGCTGCTGTCCCGCCGTCAACGCCGCCGCGCTCGCGTCCGCGACCGTCTCGAGGCCCACTTCCCGCAGGCAGCGGGCAGCCTCGGCATCGAGCTTCGCCAAGGCGCGGGCAGCGGGACCTGCGCCCACGAGCCCAAGGGCGATACCCGCGCCGCAGCGCGCGGCACCGGCGGCCATGACGTTGCCGCGTACGCTCAGGCTGCGCAGAATCTCGGCGCCTTGGAAGGTGCGCGCCAGGCCGAGCGCGTTCACCTCCTCGGGGCGCAAGCCGGTCACGCGGCTCTCGCGAAAGTGGACCTCGCCGGCATCCGGCGCCTGCGCGCCGGAAATCACGTTGAGTAATGTAGATTTGCCCGCGCCGTTCGGACCGATGAGCGCCAGAATCTCGCCGCGCCGGACGTCGAACGAGACGTCATCGAGCGCCTGCAGCCCGCCAAAGCGCAGGCTCACGCCACGGATGCGCAGCAGCGGGTCGCTCATCCCGGTGTCCTCGCAGCGCGCGCATGCACGGCAATCGCCCGCCAGAGCAGCTCCAGGCCATTGAGCAAGCCGCGCGGGCACCAGATCATCACGATGACCAGCAGCGCGCCGTAGAGGATCACGTCGTATTGGCCGAGCGGCTTCAGCGCCTCGCCCGTCATCACCACGAAGAACACGCCGAAGAGCACGCTCCAGATGCCGGCGAAGCCGCCGAGCGCAACCATGAGCAGCAGCTTGATCGAGAAGCCGACGTCGAACGGGCTCGGGCTGATGTAGCCGAGGTAGTGCGCATACAGCGCGCCGCCGAGCCCCGCATAGAGGCCGGAGAGCGCCATGATGCGCCGCTTGATGCGCTCTGGCGCGATGCCCAGCGAGGCGGCAACCGCCTCGTTCTCTGCCACCGCGCGCATCGCGTATCCCGCCGGCGAGCGCACCAGGTTCTGCGCCAACAGCATCGCCACGATGCACGCGAGCCATACGAGCGGCAGGATGGCGGCGTCCGAGCCCAGGCGATAGCCGAGCACCTCGAGCGAAGGAATCGCGGAGAGCCCATCCTGGCCGCCGGTGATCGACCGCCATTCCACCGTCGCTACATGCACGATGATTCCGAAGGCGAGCGTGGCCATGGCGAGATGATGGCCGCGCAGCCGGAACACCAGCCAGCCGATCGCCCACGCGCAGAGCGTGGTAAGGGCAATCGCCGCAGCCATGGTGAGCCAAGGACTCAAGCCGGTCGCCCGAACGAGTATCGCGGTGCCATAGGCGCCAAGCCCAACGAACGCGGCATGGCCAAGCGAGATCTGGCCGGTGTAGCCCATGAGCAGCGAGAGGCCGAGCGCCGGCAGCGCGAAGAGCGCCGTAACGACGACAAGGTTCATCAGGTAGCCGTTGCCGGACAGGACCACCGCGGCGAGCGCAACAACCAGCAAGGCGGCGCCCTTCACCTCCTCACGTCCTCGAGCTCGCCCAGGATGCCGCTCGGGCGCACGAAGAGAAAAGCGAGCAGCACCACGAACGCGATCGCGTTCTTGTAGCCCGAGCTGAGATAGCCCGTGGCGAGCGCTTCCAGCAGGCCGAGAAGCAGCCCGCCGAGCGCCGCGCCGATCGGGTTGCCGAAGCCGCCGATGATGCAGGCGACGAAGCCCTTGATGCCGAGGAAGATGCCGCTGTCGTACTGCATGAAGGCGATCGGCGCGACGATCACCCCGGCAATCGCGCCGCTGAACGCCGAGATGAAGAAACCGACGGCGCGCATCGTCCGCGTGGGGATGCCCATCAGGCTCGCGGCATAGGCGTTCAAGGCGCAGGCGCGAAACGCCTTCCCGAGGTAGGTGCGCATGAAGAAGATGTAAAGCAGCGCCATCAGCGCGGCCGCCGTGCCGAGCACCCAGAGCGCCTGCGGCGGCACGGTGACGCCGCCAAGATCGATCGGCCGCTCGCCGGAAAACGCGCGCAGCGCATAGGCATCGGTCCCCCAGATGAGGACTGCGATTCCCTGGAGCGCCACGCCGACGCCGATGGTGATGACGATGCCACGCAGCACGTCATTGCCGACCGGGCGGATGGCCACGCGCTCGATTAGCACGCCGAGCAGCCCGATCAGCAGCACCGCAGCGGCGATCGCCGCGGCGAGCGGCATGCCGAACGCGAGAAAGCCGATCGCCGCCAGAGCGCCGAGCGAGGCGAAATCTCCCTGCGAGAAGTTGACGATGCCGGTGACGTTGTAGACCGCGGTGAAGCCGATGCCGATCAGGCCGTAGATCGCACCGACGACGAGGCCGGAGGCGAGATACTGGGCGAGCTCGGTCACGCGGTTCGCATCCAGGACTCGGAGAAGGCGAGGAAGGCCGTGCTCTTTTTCGTATCGGCGAAATCGCGCTGCGCGATCTTGCCGCGCAGCGCCCGCCCGTTCACCGTCA
>DASXRW010000524.1:0-2167 GCA_036506355.1 Burkholderiales bacterium | reverse complement strand
ACCGCGCGGGCGGGGAAGCGCTCAAGGTGCACTACGTGCATCCGCGCCTCGCGGCGCAGTTCAACCAGTACGAGAAGGACTTCCGCCAGACTTTCGCGAGGGCGCCCTAGCCATGCCGGCCAAGCTCAAGCACATCGCCCTCGTGAGCGACAACTACGCGGTACAGGGCAAGTTCTACGAGGCGGCGTTCGGCATGCGTACCGCCGCGGATCCGCGTCCCGAGCGCGCGGTGACGGTCGGCGACGGCTACGTCGGGCTCAACATCAACCCGCGCAAGCCCGGACGCCCGGCGGGCCTGGATCACTTCGGGCTGGAAGTGGACGAAGTGCCGCCGATCCTCGAGCGGCTGAAGAAACACCGCGTAGAAGTGGTCAAGCGCCCGAGCACGCGACCTTTCGCGGGCATCACCACGCACGATCCCGCGGGCAACCTCTTCGACCTGTCGCAGCGCGACATGGAAAACCGCACTTCGGTCTATGTCGAAGCCGAGAAGCCGGCGCCGCGGCGCATCAGCCACTTCGCGCTGCGGACGCTCCATGCCGAGCAACTGGCGGACTTCTATGCCGACGTGTGCGGCCTGCAGCCCGCCAAGGGGAAGCACGGCAACTTCCATCTGAGCGACGGCCGCGTCACGCTGGTGCTCATGCCCTGGCGCATCACCGATTACGAAGGTACCGGCATCGTGCGGCCGGGACCCGATCACCTCGGCTTCGAGGTGGAGAGCCTGGACGCCTTCAAGAAACGCCTGCAAGAGCTCGGCGACAACAATCCGCACCTTCGCGTGCGCGAGCTCGCCGGTCGCGAGGGCGAGGCGCGCATGAAGCTCTTCGCTGCGTCGTGCTCGCTTGGCTCGTACCGCATCGCCGATGTCGACGGCGTGCTCCTGGATGTTGCCGAAAAGAATTCGCGCTGACGGGCTGAGCGTCCGCCACTTCGACGCGGGCAAGGGCGCGCCGGTGCTGCTGCTGCACGGTGCCTCGCTCGGCTCCTCCGCCGACGTCTGGACGCGCAACCTCGCGCCGCTCACCGCGCACGGCCTGCGCGTGATCGCGCCCGATCTGCCGGGGTTCGGCGGCACCGACAACCCCACTGACCCGTCGGTCGCCTATCGTAGGCGTTTCATCCTCGCATTCATGGATGCGCTGAAAATCGAGCGCGCGTCGCTCGTCGGCCACTCGCAGTCCGGCCGCGTGGCGGTGGACCTCGCCTTCAGCAATCCTGAGCGGGTCGCCAAGGTCGTGGTCCTCGCCACCGGGAGCCTGCTGCCACCGCTCGCGGAGAAGGCGCAAGCCGAAGGCGAAGAGGGTGGCGCAGCCGAACCGACGCTGGCCGACACGCGGGCATTGCTGGAGGGAAATCTCTACAACCGCGCGCTGATCACGCCCGAGGAGCTGGAGCTGCGTCATCGCATGAGCGTCGGCAAGAATTTCCACGCCTTCCTCGCACGCAACGCCGCGAAAGGCCAAGGCGGCAAAGGCGCCGAAGCGCCGTGGCAGCGAGTGGACAAGTGCCCGGTGCCGCTTCTAATGCTCTATGGCGAGAACGACCGCGGCGAGGCCGCACGCCGCGCCGGCAAGGCGAAAGAGCTCAACCCGGCGCTCAACCTGCAACTGCTGCCGCGCTGCGCCCATCTCGTCCAGTGGGATGCTGCCGACCGGTTCGCTGAGCTGGCCGGCCGTTTCCTCGCTGTCTAAATCAGCTTGGCGCTGCGCAGGAACATGTAGCCGCCGAGCGCGATCAGCGCGACGAAGAACCAGCGCATGAAGGTCGCCGCCGCGAGGCGGCGGCGCAGGCGCATGCCGATGTACATGCCCGCGAGCGCCGGTAACAGCGCGAGGAACGAGGTGCCCGCGACATCGGCGCGGTACTGGCCATGCACCGCGAGGGCGAGGCCGAGCGCCAGCGGGCAGACGAAGGCGACGATGCCGATGCTCTGCACCAGCTCCTCGGCGTTCAGCTTGATCGACGTGAGGTAGGGCACCGTGGGAATGACGAACACGCCCGTGGCGCCGCTCAACGATCCGGTGATGAGGCCGATGATCGGCGCAACCCAGCGCTCCGATTCGCGCCGCACCTCGAAGCGCCGCGCGAAAAGGCCGTAGGCGCCGTAGGAGGCGAGCACGGCGCCGAGCGCCGCGCCGGCGAACGCGGCGGTCTTGGTCATCAG
>DASXRW010000523.1:0-3579 GCA_036506355.1 Burkholderiales bacterium | reverse complement strand
CAGTCGCAGGCGCCGCGCATCAAATGAAAAGGGCGCCCGCGGGCGCCCTATCGTCCAGCCTCAGTCGCTTGAGCCTTAGTCTCTCTCGCCGCCCAGAGCCATCAGCAGGCTGAGCAGGTTGGCGAAGATGTTGAACAGGCTCAGGTACACGCCGGTCGTCGCCATGACGTAGTTGGTCTCGCCGCCGCGGATGATGCGGTTCAGGTCGTACAGCAGGAACAGCGAGAACACCACTATGACCAGAGTGGAGATGGTCAGCGCGAGCGCCGGGATCTGCAGGAACATGTTCGCGAGCATCGCGATCAAGAGCGCGATCATGCCGACGAACAGGAACTTGCCCATGAAGCTGAAATCGCGCTTCGTGGTCGTCGCGATCGCGCCCATGGCGAAGAAGATCACGCCGGTGCCGACCGCGGCGTAGCCGACCAGCTGCATGCCGTTTCGCATCGCCAGCGCGAAGTTCAAAATCGGCCCGAGCCACCAGCCGAGCAGCCCGGTCATCAGGAGCAGCAGCGCGACGCCGACGCCGCTGTTGCGGTTTGCCGCGATGCCGACCTGCAGGCCGATCACCGCCGCCAGCATCACCAGCGTGCTGATGATGGGATTCGCCAGGATGATGCCGCCGGTCGCCATGCCCACGAAGGCGCCGATCACCGTCGGCACCATGGTGAGCGCGAGCAGCATGTAGGTATTGCGCAGGACCTTCTGGCCCTGCTCGGCGAGGACAAGGTCCTGCGCCGGTTCGTAGGTAGTACCGCGGCCGATGGGCTGGTCGTCGGTCCTTATGGGTTTCAGTTCCATCCAATCCTCCTAGTTATGTGCCTAGACTACCTTAGCTGGCCTGAGTTTCCACGACTGCCGCTAAAATGCGGGCGCACAAGGCTTTTTTCAAGCCCCGGAGAGTTGGCAGAGCGGTCGAATGCGGCGGACTTGAAATCCGTTAGCCCGCAAGGGCTCGGGGGTTCGAATCCCTCACTCTCCGCCATGCCGCAGCAGCCACGCCAGCGCGTCGGCCTCATTGCCGAAGGTCCTGAAGTCCAGCCCGCGTTGTTGGGCGAGTAGCGCGATGTATTGCTGCGACATGGCGATCTCCTTGCTATCGGCAATGAACGCCACGCGTAATCCGGTGCCCGCGACCTGCACCAGGGCTTCGGAGAGCCCGTACTGCTCGACCTTGAACACCGGGCGCGACGCGCGCACCGAGATCAGCAGCCGCGGCAGCTTGTGCTGACGCAGCGCGGCAAGGATCGCCTCGACGAAGCTGCGCGTCTCCTCGCCGGTTTCGCGCTCGCGCATTTCCGCCTTGATGTAGCCCGGGTGGATGTCGATCGTGTAGCGCATGGCTGACAGCTCGGCTGTGATGCAGGCCGATGCCGTCATTGTAGGCGGTGGACTGGCCGGGCTCGCGTGCGCGGTGGCGCTCGCGGAAAACGATGTGCGGCCCGTGGTGCTCGAGCGCTCCACAGCTCGGTGGCAGAGCCCGCAGCTGGATGCATGCCCCCAGCGGCGACATGGTCGACATCGGGCCGCATGTCGTGCACAGCGAGTACGCGAACTTCCTTGCCTTGCTTGAGCGCCTCGGCACGCGCGATCGCATCGACGCTGCGGGAGATCGCCGAATTCGTGCCGGGCGCGGCCGGTGCGAAGCTCGTCCATTCGGACGTGCATCGCATCCCGATGGGTATCGCCTGCCCGAAGCCCGGTACGGAGCTCAAGCGGCCAGCGAGCGCGACGCGCATGCCGCGGCTCTTCCGCGCCGGCGACTGGACGCGCACCGAGCTGCCCTCGTCGATGGAAAGCGCCGTGCGCTCCGGTTTTCTCGCCGCCGAGGCGATCCTCTCTGCCAGCGCCCGCCCGCGCAGCCTGGCGCTCGCGCCGCGGCCTACCGAGGGGCTGGCCGGCCTAGTCCGAGCGGCGACTCGGCTCGCGCGAGGCTCGGGACCCCTTCTTGCTTGAGGCCCGGTCATGGACGCGACGCACATCTACTGCGCCAACTGCCGCGCCATCCGGCCGGTCGAGTTTGAGCGCCTGATGGCGAGCGAAGCGTCCCTCGGCACCGCGGCGCGCTGCGTGCGCTGCGGCTGGCTCGCGCTCACGATGATCGGCGAGGCGCGCGTGTACTGCGATGTGTGCGACGAGATCCGGCCGGCGCTGCTGCACGAATACCGCCCGGCGGGATTGCTCTCCGGCGGCCTGGTGCGCTGCGCGGTGTGCTACGCCAGCCGCGCACGCCTTTACGGCACCAAGGTCTCCGCCCGCTGAAGTTCGGGGACGGAGCCCGAACTCCGTAAGCTACGCGCCGCTGGAGTTCGGGCTCCGTCCCCGAACTTCACGCCGCGGCACCACCAGGTTGCCCACCGTGACCTGAACGGCCTCGCCGTTCTGGTTGAGCGTGGTGGTGCGCAGCTTGATGATGCCGAGATCGGGACGCGACTTCGAAGGCCGCACCTCCAGCACCTCGCTCTCCACGCGCAGCTCGTCGCCCGGGCGCACCGGCGCCGGCCAGCGAAACTCGTCGAAGCCCGCGCCGACGATGCCCCCGGCGGGCTTGAGGTCGCTCGCGACGAGGAGGCGCATGGTCATCGCTGCGGTGTGCCAGCCGCTCGCCGCCAGGCCGCGGAAAATCGAAGCGCGCGCCGCGGCCTCATCCAGATGAAAGGCTTGCGGGTCGAACTCCGCGGCGAAGCTCTTGATGCGCCCCGCGTCGACGCGCACGCGTTCCGCGCCGCCGAATTTCTGTCCGGCTGTGAAATCTTCGAGGTAGCGCAAGCTGTGGGGGGACTATACGCCACGGCGCTGCTACACTAAAAACCGGTCGCATCCATGAGAAGACGCACCGCCGTCTACAGCGGCACGAAAGCCGCGCCGCCGCGCCAGGCACCCAGGCCTGCGCCAGTTGCGCAAGCGTCGCGCCGGCCGCGCTTTGCCTGGCGCAAGGCGCTCGTGCCCTCGGTGCTGGCCGTGGTCGTGCTGCTCCTCGGCGCGCTCCTCGCCGGGCAGCCGCGCGGCATGAGCCAGGCGCAGGTCGAGGCGCTGGTGCACCGCGCGATCGACGAGATTCCGCCCAGGCCGTCGGCGACCGAGGCGTTCGAAAAGATCCTGCCCTCGGTCGTCGCGGTGCGCGCGATGGCCGACGACGGCGAGGAAGGCACCCGGGGGATGGAGAGCGGCAAGGCCGAGGTGCAGCGCGGCACCGGCGTCGTGATCGTCGAGTCCGGCATCATCCTCACCAACCTGCACGTCGTGCAGGGCGCGCGGCGCATCCATGTCACGTTCTTCGACGGCCACGACTCGGAGGCGCAGATCATCGGCCAGCGCGCCGAGCACGACCTCGCCGTGCTGCAGGCGAAGAGCCTGCCCGACGACATGATGCCGGCGGTCATGCGCTCGACCGCGGGCCTCAAGCCCGGCGAAGAGGTGGTCGCGGTCGGCTTTCCCTTCGGCATCGGCCCGTCGGCCTCGGCCGGCGTGATCTCGGGCCTCAAGCGCGACTACGTCTCGCCCGACGGCAAGCAGTCGCTCTCCAATCTCATCCAGTTCGATGCGGCGGTGAACCCGGGCAACTCGGGCGGGCCGCTG
>DASXRW010000522.1:0-7129 GCA_036506355.1 Burkholderiales bacterium | reverse complement strand
GGCCGCCAGGTGTGGGCGCGCGACATTTCCTCGCTCACCGGCGTGAGCCTCGATGCGCGCTATGCGTTCGTGAGCGATGACCGCGGGGCGGTGCAGGCCTTCGACCGCTCGAACGGCCGCTCGGTCTGGAAGCAGGACAAGCTCGCGAACCGGCAGCTCTCGCGGCCGCAGCCGGTCGGCGAGCTGGTCGCGGTTGGCGACCTCGAGGGTTACATCCACCTGCTCGCGCGCGACACCGGCGCGTTCGTCGGTCGCTATGCGACCGGCGGCGGGCCGGTGCGCGCCGCGCCGCGGCCGATCCCCGGGGGGTTGCTGGTGCAGACGCAAGACGGCGCATTGCATGCCCTCGCGCTGTGAAACCGGTGCTTGCCCTGGTCGGGCGGCCGAACGTCGGCAAATCGACCCTCTTTAACCGCCTCACCCGCAGCCGCGACGCCATCGTGCACGACCTGCCGGGCGTGACGCGCGACCGCCATTACGGCGAAGGGCGCGCCGGTGAACGCGGCTTCATCGCCATCGACACCGGCGGCTTCGAGCCGCGCGCGCACGAGGGCCTGCCGGTGCGGATGGCGCGCCAGGCCGAGCAGGCAATCGCCGAGGCCGACGCCGTGATCTTCATGGTCGACGGCCGCGCCGGGCTTACCGCCGCCGACCGCGACATCGCCGAGCGCCTGCGCCGGCATGCGCATGTCTGGCTCGCAGTGAACAAGACCGAAGGCATGCAGGCCGATACCGCGGTCGCGGAATTCCACGAGCTCGGCATCGGCGCCCCGGTCGCGATCTCGGCGGCGCATGGCGAGGGCGTGCGCGAGCTGGTCGAAGCCGCGTTGCAGCCCTTCGGGGAGGGGACAGATGGCGATGAAGAGCGCGAGCGCCACGCGCGTGTCGCGATCGTCGGCCGGCCGAACGTCGGCAAATCCACGCTGATCAACGCGCTCGTTGGCGAGGAGCGCGTCATCGCCTTCGACCAGCCCGGCACGACGCGCGATCCGATCGAGGTGCCCTTCGAGCGCGCCGGGCGCCACTACACGCTGATCGACACGGCCGGGGTGCGGCGACGCGGCAAGACCGGCACCCCGCCCGAGTTCTTTTCTATCGTCAAGGCGCTGCAGGCGATCGAGGCGGCTAACGTCGCGGTGCTGCTGGTCGACGCCGCCGACGGTGTCACCGAGCAGGACGCCCACGTCGCCGGCTACATCCTCGAGCGCGGGCGCGCCGTGGTGCTCGCCGTCAACAAGTGGGACGCGGCGGACAAGGAGGCACGCGCGCGCATGAAGAGCGAGCTTGCCTGGAAGCTCGGCTTCCTCGGCTTCGCCGAATCGCATTTCATCTCGGCGCGAGAGGGCAAGGGCCTGGGCCCGCTGATGCGCTCCATCGATGTGGCGCACGCCGCCGCCATGGCGCGGCTCTCCACGCCCAAGCTGACGCGCGCGATGATCGCGGCGGTCGAGCGCCAGTCGCCGCCGAAAACCGGGCTGATCCGCCCGAAGCTGCGCTATGCGCACCAGGGCGGCATCAATCCGCCGCGCATCATCATCCATGGCAATGCGCTCGACCGCGTGCCCGCGACCTATCAGCGCTACCTCGCAGGCTACTTCCGCGACGCGTTCAAGCTGGTCGGCACGCCGCTCGCCATCGAGTTCCGCACCGGGCGCAATCCCTACGCCAAGAAGAAGAAGCGGTAGAGCCGCGGTGCGCCCGTACATTGCCACGCCGGATGAACCAGACCGCGAGCGCTAGGGAGATCAACGTCCACACCGAAAGCAGATGGATCGGCGCCGGTCCTGCGCCACGCAGCTCGAAGATCCAGAACGAGGAGAGCGCCACCGCCACCATCAGTGCGACCCACGTGCGCCCGAGCAGCTTATGGGTCGCGGTCCCCTTGCGGCGCGCGAGCACGGCGATGCCGAGCGCCAAGGCGAGCATTGCGCTGCGAGATGCGCGGTGACGATCATTGCGGCGCCAGGCGGAGCTCCCGCAGCCCCCTGACCTCGAGCGATTCCGGGGCGAAGCGTCCCCCGACGGCAACGCCGCCAGGCAGCGGGCCGTAAAGCTCGATGCCGATCGAGGCGATCGCCGTTTCCGCGAACTTCACCGAGACGATCGCGATTATCGGACCGCTGTCGTCGGCGAGCTCTGCAAGCGGCTGGCGCTGAGGCACGAGATCCGGAAATACGGCGTTCATCGCCTTCTGGTGCGCGTCGCTGCGGTACCAGTCGCGGAGTGCCCGCTTGCCCTCGAACCAGGCAAAGATGACGCGCCTGCCGGCGGTGTGCGCGGTCTCCACTCCCATCACGCCGGGCGCTGCCCTGAGCGCATCGACCACGTCGGGAAATCCCGCCCGCGTTTGCGCGAGAGCCGGGCATGCGCATGCAACGGAAAGCGCGAGAACCCACAGTCTGATTTGCACGGCAGCACCCGCAATGATATGTTGACGCAGACAACATAACGCTGCGACCAAATGTAGTCAATGACAACATTGCGCCGCAAGACCGCCTATCATCACGGCAACCTGCGTCCGGCGTTGCTGCGGACGGCGGGGAAATTACTGGAAGATCAAGGCGCGGCGAGCCTCGCGCTGCGCGGCCTCGCGCGCCGAGCAGGCGTATCGCACAACGCGCCGTATCGGCATTTCCCCAACCGCGAAGCACTGCTGGCGGCGCTCGCCGCCGAAGGATTCGCAATGCTTGGCGAGCGGCTGCGCGGCCAGCCCGGCCGGGAGATGGGCGAAGCGTATGTGCGCTTCGCGCTCGAGCAGCCGCAGCGCTTCCGGCTGATGTTCGGCGGTCTGCTGCCGATGGCCAAGTACCCGCAGCTGCGCACCGCGGCGCAGGGCGCGTACCAGGCGCTCGTCGAGGCGTTCAAGGACCTGCCGCGCCCGGAGCTCGCGGCGGCCGCGGCCTGGTCGCTGGTGCACGGTTTTTCTCACCTGCTGCTCGACGGGCACTTCGCCCATTCGGACCGTGAGCACTTCGTGCGCGAAGTGCTAGGCGTGGTACGGTTCGCTCAACGCGCTGCTTGAGCGCCGAAGTCGCGCGCGCAATCCGTGGCGCGCGCATGGCAGCGCAGGAGCCGAAACGCAGCCGTGCCGGCGATGCGCGCTCGCTCGCCGTGCGTCTGCCAGACCTTAAGCGCTGCCTCGCGATTACCGGCGCTGAGATGACCGGCCATTGCTGCCATGAGCAGGTATTCGCGCGTCTCGGCGCTGATCTCGCTTTGCGTGGCGAGGAGCGCAGTGGCGTGTTCGGCCATGCGCGGCGCATCGCGCGCCGCGACCGCGCGGAAGAGGGCGAGCCAGCGGCGCTGGAAATCGTGCAGGCCGGAAAAGCACCGCCCGGCCTGCACGCGCGACCAGAGCGGCGCCAGGTCTTCCCACGCGAGATAGGGATTCACGGTCTGCGCGACGCGCAGCGCGCTGTGCAGCCACACGTCGTGGCCGCGCGGCTCGCGACACTCGAAGAGGCGCAGCTTGAAGAGCTCGAGGTCCTTCTGCAGCGCTCGCGTGACGGCGGGCTCGGCCTCACTCGGCGGCGCATCGAGCAGGAAATTGCGCGCGTACCAGGCGAGCCGCGTGTGCTCCAGGCGCGCGAAATCGGCGGCACCCTGGAACAGCGGGTTGGGAGCGCGGCGCGGCCGCGAGGGCTCGAGCAGCTCGAGCAGCGGCACACCGAGCGAGCCGAGCGCCGCGAGCTCCGCCGCGCTCATGTCCATGAAGCGCTGGCGTGCCGCGTTGAGGTCGAGCACCGGGAAGTAGTCCGAGTTCGCCGGCAGCCCATAGCTCGCGAAAAGGGGCTCGAGCGTCGCGCGGCTGCCGATATAGCGCGCGTCGAGGTCGCCGACGCCGAGCACGTGGATCGTCCAGAGCTCCTTGGCGAGGCCGGGCTGCTCGAAGACGCGCGCCTGCGCCGCCTCGGGCAGCGGCGCGTCGCTCGCGAGGATCAGGAGGTCGTGGTCGCTCGCCGCATAGATCGCGTAATGCGGGAACTCATCGCCGAGCGCACGCATTACGGTGGCGACGAGCGAGGCGTCGATCTCGTAGAGCTGGAACCACTGCACGAGGAGGCCGCCCGGATTGAGGTGCGGCCGGATGCGCCGGTAGAACTCGCGCGTGAAAAGGCTCGCCACGCCGCTCACCCAGGGATTCGACGGCTCGGACACGATGACGTCATAGCGCCGCGCGTGCGTGGAGAAGAAGCCTTTCGCGTCGTCGATCACTATCGTGCCGCGCGGGTCGGCGAAGGCGCCGCTGTTGCGGGGCGCGAAGCCGCGCGCCGCCTGCGCCATCGCCGGCTCGATCTCGATCGTCTCGACGCGCTCGATGTCGAAGCTCTGCAGCAGCGTGTGCGTGGTCAGCCCGGTACCGATGCCGATCACCGCTGCCGATCTCGCCTCGGGCTTGAGCGCGAGCGGCAGCGCCGCGGTGAGCACCATGGTGATCTCGTCGGAGCCGCGCTCGCCGTCGCGGTCCATGTTGATCGAGCCGTCGGACTTGCCGTTGGTGCGCAGGCTGGTGGCCTCGGGGTACTTCACCAAGTGGACGGTGGCGGTCTTGCCATCCTTCGTGAACAGCACCGTGGCGTCGCGCGACGAGGCGAGGTCGCCGTGGCGAAACACCCCGGCGGTCATCTTGTTGGCGTCGAGCTCTATGCCGAGCGCTACCGCGGCGAAGAGCACCGCGCAGCCGGCGGCCGCGTAGGCGAAGCGAGCGCCGACGAAGCGCAGCAGGAGAAGGCCGAGCACGACGTCGATCAGCGCGCCGGCGATGAGCGCGCCCTTCAGCCCGAGCACCGGCAGCCCGAAGTGGACGGCGAGCACCACGCCGGCGATGGCCCCGAGCGTGTTCGCGGCGTAGGTCTGCCCGATCGCCGCCTCGCCGCGGCCGCGCCGCAGCAGCGCCGCGGTAAGCAGCGGAAGCGTCATGCCGGCGCAGAAGGTCGCAGGCAGCATGACGAGCGCTGCGATGAGCGCGCCCGCTATGTTGAACAGGCGATAGCCTGCTTCGCTCCGCGCGACCCCCTGCATCAGCGCCTCCATGAGCGAGAAGGTGGCGTCGTACAGCGGCAGCGTGGCGAGCGCGGCGAGCCCCATCGCGATCTGCACCGCGGCGAGAAGCCGCATCGGCTCCGGCGCCGCATCGACGCGCCGGCGCACTGCGAGGCCGCCGAGCGCAAGGCCGAGGATGAAGGCGGCGAGCATCAGCTCGAACGAGTGCGTCGATGCGCCGAGCACGAGCGAGAGCATCCGGATCCAGCTGATCTCGTAGATGAAGGACGCGAGCCCGGTGAAAAACGCCACCGCGAGGAGCAGATGAACGCCACCTTCCGGCCGGGGCGCCGGTGCGACTGGCGGATCGCGCACGGGGCGGGCGAGCAGCGCGACCACTACCGCGATGACGAGATTCATCGCGCCGGCAACGCGCAGCGTTCCGGGAAGGCCGAGCGCGGCGATGAGCAGGAAGCCGCTCACCAGCACGCCGGCCGCAGCGCCCAGGCTGTTGGTGAAATAAAGCAGCGCCAGCGCTTCGCCGGCCGCGCGCGGCTGCGCGCGCACCAGCCCCGCGCTCATCAGCGGGAACGTGGCGCCGAGCAGCACCGACTGCGGCAGGATGAGCAGGCACGACGCGCCGAGCTTCGCGCCGAGTGCGAGCCCTTCGTTGCCGAGCGCGGGCAGCACGCGCTCGTAGGACCAGTCAGTGAGCGAGACGAACACGGCGTGGAAAAGGAGCGCCGCCAAGCCGACGAGCGCTTCGACCACCGCGTACGCCATGAGCGGATTCGCCATGCGCGCCGAGCGCCTGCCGCACCACGCCGCGCCCGCCGCCATGCCGCCCATGAATACCGCCAGCACCAGCGACTGCGCGTACGCCGCGTGCCCGAGAAAGAGCTTCAGGTACTGCGTCCAGATCGACTCGTAGATGAGCCCGGCGAACCCGGACGCGGTGAATAGAACATAGAGCGCGCCACGCGTCATCGTGCGCGATGCTAAGTTAGGGCAATGCGCGTGTCATTTCGACTGAGCGCTTTTTATTTCATCTTTTTTGTTTACGCCGGCTTGATGGTGGCCTATTTGCCGGCTTACCTCGCCGCGCGCGGTCTCGGCGCCGCGCAGATCGCCTGGGTGCTCGCGCTGCCGCAGCTCGCGCGCATCGTCGCGCCGGCGGCCTGGGGCGCGCTCGCCGATCGCAGCGGCGCACAGCGTGCCATCGTCGTCTTCGCCTGCGCCGCCAATGCGGCGTGCTTCGCCCTCTTGCCCTTCATGGGCGATTTCGCGGCGATCGCCTGGCTCATGGCCGTGACGAGCCTCGTTTCGACCGCGGCGCTGCCACTCGTCGAGGCGATCACGCTCGGCGCGCTCGCCGGCCAAGCCGGGCGCTACGGGCCGATCCGGCTTTGGGGTTCGCTCGGTTTCATGGGCGCGGTATTCGCCGGCGGCGCATGGCTCGATTTCCACGCCGTATATACGCTGCCGGTGGCGATGCTCGGGTTCGCGCTCGGCGCGCTCGCGGTGGCGACGTTGCTTCCTGCGCAGCCTCTTCACCTCGCGGCGAGCGCCACGCGGCTGCCGATGAACGCCGCCGCGACGCTGCTCCTCGCTTCCGGTTTCTGCATGGCCGTTGCCCACGGCACGCTCTACGCGTTCTTCACGCTCCACCTGCAGCGCGAGGGCTACAGCGGCTCGCTGATCGGTTTCCTCTGGATGCTGGGCGTGCTCGGCGAGATCCTGGTGTTCCTTTTCCTGCCGGCGCTGTTCCGGCGCTTTGCGCTGTCGACGATCCTAGTGGCGAGTGCCGCATGCGGCGTGGCTCGCTTCCTCGCCATCGGCTGGGCGGCGGATTGGCTCGCCATACTGCTCGCCGCCCAACTCTTACATGCGGCAACCTTCGGCTCATTCCATGCGGCGGCGGTCGCCGCCGTACACCGCGTCTTTCCGCCGCACGCCCAGGCGCGCGGACAAAGTCTCTTCTCCAGTGTCGGCTATGGCGCGGGCGGCGCGCTCGGCGCGCTCGCGGCCGGCTGGGCGTGGGAAGCGGCTGGGCCCGGCCTCGCCTTCACGGTCTCGGCGGGGGCGGCGGCAGCGGGACTGCTTTTTGCCTATCCCCTGAAACGGAAAGGGTTGTGAGCTGTCAACA